>NZ_JAAGPB010000107.1:0-249 GCF_017104585.1 Burkholderia sp. Ac-20392 | reverse complement strand
CGGTCCCCGCATCCTTAAAAAAAAAAACCACCCCCCCCCCCCCCCCCCCCCCCCCCTCCCCACCCACCCCCCCCCCCACACCCCCCCCCCCCCCCCCCCCCCCTCCCCCCCCCCCCCCCCCCCCCACCCCCCCCCCCCCCCCCCCCCCCCCCACCCCCCCCCCCCCCCCCCCCCCCCCCCCCCCCCACCCCCCCCCCCCCTCACCCCCCCCCCCCCCCCCCCCCCCCACCCCCCCCCCCCACCCCCCCC
>NZ_JAAGPB010001080.1:0-652 GCF_017104585.1 Burkholderia sp. Ac-20392 | reverse complement strand
CCGTCGCCGGTGCGCGCGCGGGCTGCGGGCGCTGCGCCCGCCTTTGGAGAGCGCGGATGAGCGCCCTGCCGATCGCAACCAATCGCTACTTCGACAACCACTTCGGCCGTCCCGGCGTGAAGCTGTTGCCGAACGAGTTCTACACGACGTCCGAGGACATGGTGCTGATGACCGTGCTCGGCTCGTGCGTCGCCGCGTGCCTGCACGACCCGTACGCCGGCATCGGCGGGATGAACCACTTCATGCTGCCCGACGACGGCGCCGATCCGGGCGCCGCCGCGTCGGAATCGATGCGCTACGGCGCGTATGCGATGGAAGTGCTGATCAACGAGATGATCAAGGCCGGTGGGCGCCGCGAACGCTTCGAGGCGAAGGTGTTCGGGGGCGCGGCCGTGCTGGCCGGGATGACGACGATCAACATCGGCGACCGCAACGCGGATTTCGTGCGCCGCTACCTGGCGCTCGAACGCATCCGCATCACCGCGGAAGACCTGCAGGGCGTGCACCCGCGCAAGGTCGCGTTCATGGCGGCCACGGGGCGCGCGGCGGTGAAGAAGCTGCGGCTGCAGGTGCCGGGTGTCACCGAGCGTGAAGCCGCGCTCGCCCGCGAGGCCGATCGCGCCCGCACCGCACGGCCGCGTCCGCAGGTCGA
>NZ_JAAGPB010001079.1:0-239 GCF_017104585.1 Burkholderia sp. Ac-20392 | reverse complement strand
GTCATTAAAAAAAAAAAAAATGTGAAATCACTGCAAGTAATTCTATTCAGTCCACGAATACTTCCCTCGTTCTTCCGCCCAGCCCCGTCAGATACTCTGTCTGTACGCTCTTCATCTCAGTTTCTACTACACACATTCGCACCATTCCCACACTCCTCATGTTTCCACTCTGCGTTCACTCCTCCGTCTGATCTCTCTGTACTGTGCAGTCCCATAACACCATACCGCATTCCACACTC
>NZ_JAAGPB010001078.1:0-1076 GCF_017104585.1 Burkholderia sp. Ac-20392 | reverse complement strand
TAATACCCTCCTTCCCTACACGCCGCTATTCCGTATTCCCGGAGAGCGCCGCGAGCGAGCCCGTCTGCTCGATATGCGAGACGCCTTCGGTCAGGCCGACGCCGTTGCGCCAGCGCTCCTTCACCGAGAACGCGACGCGCGCGGCGCCTTCGCCGCCCGCGCTGCCCTGCTCGCCGATCACGAGCGGCAATGCCGAGCGCCAGTGCGCAAGCAGCGGCGATGCTGGCGAGCCGTCGATCACGAGGAGATCCTTGCTGCCCGACAGCGCGGCGACGTCGCCGGGCCGCGCAACCTGCACGCGCAGCGCCGGGAAGCCGGTCCATTCGCCCATGTGGCCGAGCATCGTCAGGTAGGCCTCGAGCTCCTGCGGCGACGGCCGGTCAGGCATCACGACGGCCGTCTGCGACAGGTCGGCGAAGCGCGTGAACGGGAAGCCGCTGTTCGCGAAGAACGCGAGGTTCGGCAACTGCGCGTAATGAACGAAGTGCGAGAAGTCGATCGTCGAATCGGGATCGATCGCCGCGCGCTGCGGCTCGGTCGCCGTGCTCGAGCACAGGCCCGTCTTCTGCGAATCGAGCGTGAAGCGGAACTGCAACTGGTTGCCGCTGCCGACCCGGAACGCCGGGATGTCGACGTCGCTCGTCACGCGCCCTTCCGGCACCGACAGCAGCGGCAGCTGCATGCGACCATGCGCGTCCTCGGCATGGGCCGGCCCGAGCCGGTACGACTTCACGAGCTGGTCGTTGATCTCGACGGCGAGCGTCGAGTTGTCCTGCACCGTCGGCGCCGTGTAGCGGTAGCGCAGCGTGATCGGCACACCCGCGCCGTTCCACGAATGCAAATCGGACGGCACGCGCAGGTTCAGGCGGATCGCGTCGGGCGACGTGCCGCGCACTTCCAGTTCGCGCGTATCGGATACCAGCTCGCGGAACGCGATCGGCCGGTTCACCGGCAGCCAGCGCGGCGCGTCGTACGGCTTGCGCGGTGCGCCGAGATCGACGTGCGCGACCGTCGCCGACGGCCCCGACAGCGCCACGCGACCCAGCACGAGCGTCGCGACCGCATCGTCGACCTCG
>NZ_JAAGPB010001077.1:0-876 GCF_017104585.1 Burkholderia sp. Ac-20392 | reverse complement strand
GCAGCGCGCGCGCCGCGATCAGCATCGCGGGTGCGCTCGCGGCGCCGCACGCAAGCGACGCCAGCGCGAACAGCACGAGGCCGGCGATGTACAGGCGGCGTGCGCCGAAGCGGTCGCCGAGCGCGCCGCCCGACAGCATCAGGACTGCAAACGCGAGCGTGTACGCATCGACGACCCACTGCAGGCCGGCAACCGGCAAGTGCAGGTCGCCGGCGAGATGCGCGAGCGCGATGTTGACGATCGTCACGTCGAGCTGCGTGACGACGAAACCGGTGCTGACGGTCGCGACGACGCGGGCGAGCGCGGACGGGAAGGCGGGGGTGGGGGCGGTCGTATCCATGCGTCAATCGTAGGACGCGACCGGCAGGCGATGTTTCAGCGAAACGTGAAGCGTCGAAACGCCGGATGCGAAGCAGGGGGGGAACGACGCAGGCTGTGGCGCGATTTACCGAACCGTGCTGCTACGGGCATTGATGCGCGCTCAGCGCGGGCCCGCGGCTGCGTTCTTCAGTGCCGCTCGCCGCGCCAGCGTCCCGGCGCCACGCCGAAGCGCTTCGTGAACGCATGCGTGAACGTGCTTTGATCCGCGAAGCCGACCATCCCGGCGATATCGACGAGCGGATACCGGCCGTCGGCGAGCAGGATCACGGCCGCGTCGAGCCGGAGCCGCTGCAGGTAGCGATGCGGCGTTTCGCCGAACGCGTCGACGAACAGTTGATGAAAGCGGCGCATCCCGTAGCCGCAGTGCGCGGCGAGATCGGCGATGCGCAGGGGCTCCGCAAGCCGCGCGCGCAGCCAGTGGTCGATGCGCGCGAAATCGAGGCCCGAGGCGGGCGCGGCGATCGCGCGTTCGTCGAGCAGCGCGCCACACAGCCG
>NZ_JAAGPB010001076.1:0-1024 GCF_017104585.1 Burkholderia sp. Ac-20392 | reverse complement strand
CCCGCACGAGCGTCGGCGCTTCGGCGCCGGGACCGACGCACACGAGCAGCCGCTCGCGCGCCTGCCAGATGCGCTGGATCGAACGGTCGGCGCGGTATTCGCGCATCTGCGCGTCGACGCGATCGGCCGTGCGCCGCAGCGCCAGTTCGCGCAGCGCGATCAGGTTGCCCTTGCGGAAGAAGTTGCGCACCGCGCGCTCGGCCTGCTGCGCGAGATAGACCTTGCCGTCGCGCATCCGCTCGAGCAGCTCCTCGGCCGGCAGGTCGACGAGCGTGACTTCGTCGGCCGCGTCGAACACGCGGTCGGGCACCGTCTCCCACACGCGGATGCCGGTGATCGCGCCGACCACGTCGTTCAGGCTTTCGAGGTGCTGGACGTTGACGGTCGTGTAGACGTCGATGCCCGCGTCGAGCAGTTCGTACACATCCTGCCAGCGCTTCAGGTGCCGTGCGCCCTGCACGTTCGAATGCGCGAGTTCGTCGACGAGGATCAGTTGCGGCTGGCGCGCGAGCGCGCCGTCGAGATCGAATTCGGCGAGCGTGCGGCCGCGATAGTCGATGCGCGCGAGCGGCAGCACGTCGAGGCCGTCGAGCAGCGCGGCGGTTTCGCTGCGCCCGTGGGTCTCGACGATGCCGACGACGACGTCGACGCCTTCGTGCAGGCGCTGGCGCGCGGCCTGCAGCATCGCGTAGGTCTTGCCGACACCGGCCGATGCGCCGAAGAAGATCTTGAGCTGGCCGCGCCGCTGCTTTTCTTCGTCACGCTGCAGCTTGTCGAGGAGTTGGTCTGGATCGGGACGATTCATGCGTCAGAAAGGCGGAGCGCCCGGATGCGCGCGAGTACGAGCATTGTTGTTCCAAATCGCCGCAAAAGGCAAAGACGGCGCATGCGCCGTCGGGAAAAGTTGCGTCCGGCGCGGATCGGGCCGCGCCGGACGCCGGTTGTCGCCGGAAGCCCGGGCGCGCGCTCAGTGCGCGGCCTGCGCCGCGTCGAGCGCGAGGTTCAGCTTCAGCACGTTCACGCA
>NZ_JAAGPB010001075.1:0-1098 GCF_017104585.1 Burkholderia sp. Ac-20392 | reverse complement strand
ATCGGCGCGTCGGCGCGGCCCGTCGCGTCCTCGATCGAGCCGCCGACCGCGCCGGCCTCCGCCGCGAGCCGGATCGTTTCGGCCACCGTGTCGGGCGCGTCGCCGAAGCCGTTCTCCAGATCGGCGCTGACGGGCAGGCCGCCCGCGGCGACGATCTCGCTAATGTGATCGAGCATCGCGTCGCGGTCGATCGCATTGTCGGGCTGTCCTTTCGAAAACGCGTAGCCGGCACTCGTGGTCGCGAGCGCCTCGAAGCCGGCCATCGCGAGCAGGCGCGCGGTGCCGGCGTCCCACGGGTTCGGGATGATGAAGGCGCCGGGGCGCGCATGCAGGGCGCGGAAGGCTTCGGCTTGGCGGGCTTGCAGGTCGGAACGGGTCATCGCGGACTCCGGAAGGAAAGTGACGACTGAGCTTACGCCGGTCGTGCACGCGACGTTTCAGCATTCGTCGAAATGTCGTCGCACAACTGGAAAAACCCGGCTCGCCGACGGTACGCCAGCAGCCGGCAACGCACGGGCCGGCGCCGCCCGCTGCCCGTCGCCGGCCCACGATCGTTCAGATCGATGCGGTCGGCCCGCCGTCGATGCCGAGCAACACGTCGGTAACGGCCTCGGAGAAACGCATCGCGCGACCGTCGATCAGCACGCCGTCCGGATTCGACGGGTCCCGCGCGGCTTGCGGCACGCCGTGCGCGAGCAGCACCCGCGCGCAAGCCTCCCAGTCGGACGCGCCGACATGCTCCGGTTCGTTGACGGATGCCCACGACAACGTGCCGAGCGCGTCGCTCCCGAACCCGTGCATGTCGCGCCAATTCGCGCCGTGCGCGAACAGGAACGCCAGCAAGTCCGCATCGCCGCGGAACACCGCGTGATTCAGCGCGCTCGCATCCCAGTCGCCGCCCCGCGCGGCGATCGGCCAGCCCAGTTCGACCATGACCTTCACGGCGTCGCCCGAACCCCACGCGGCGGCGTCCGGGAGCAACCGCAGCCGTTCGTCGGGCAACGCGCCCGGCAGTTCGGGATGCCGCATCTGAATGCGCCGCGCGTCAGATGCCGCATCTGAATGCGCCGCGCGTCGTCGGCGTCGGCGCGCGCGCAG
>NZ_JAAGPB010001074.1:0-733 GCF_017104585.1 Burkholderia sp. Ac-20392 | reverse complement strand
CCGATCGGCAGGTACGCGGCGTCGCCGAGCTTCGCGAGATCGTCACCGGGCCGGAACATCCACAGCGTCGGCGTGATGACGGTCTCGGTCGGGCCGTAGCCGTTGACCACGCGCACGTTCGGCAGCGCGCGGCGCAGCATCGCGAACGCCTCGCGCGACGTCGCCTCGCCGCCGACGGTCAGCGAACGCAGCGTCGGCGGTGCGCCATGCGCGAGCGCCCATTCGGCGAGTTGCGCGGCGCAACCGGGCGGCACGTAGGTCATCGTCACGCCATCGCGGACCATCATCGCGCAGGTCTGCGCCGGCGGCCACAGCACGTCGGCCGTCACCGACACGGCGGCGCCCGACATGTATTGCGAAAACCAGCCTTCGTGCGCGCCGTCGAAGTTGACCGACTGGAACAGCAGGAACACGTCGTTCTCGCCCGCGCCATAGCGCTCGGCAATCGCCGCGCAATGCAGCGCGAACGACGCATGATCGACGATCACGCCCTTCGGCTTGCCGGTCGAACCCGACGTGTAGATCGCATAGGCCGCGTGGCCCGGCAGCACGTCCGGCAGCGCGACGTGCGCGGCTTCGTCGAGTGCGTCGACTTCGTCGGCGCGCCACACGCGCAGATCCGGCAATTCGGGCAGCGACGCGACGCTCGCGCCGTCGGTCAGCACGTGCGCGATGTTCGCGTCGCCGACGATCTGCGCGAGCCGTTCGCGCGGATGCGCGGGATCGAGCGGCA
>NZ_JAAGPB010001073.1:0-855 GCF_017104585.1 Burkholderia sp. Ac-20392 | reverse complement strand
GCCTGCGGATTCGCGCGGTGCTCGATCGCGGCGCCGTGCTCGCGCTGCCGCACACGCTCGCGAAGATCTCGCTGCTGCCGGGCGTGTCGCACGTCGACGCGCTGCGGTTTTGCCGGCCGCGCCGCGCGGGCGACGTCGTGACGGCCGATGCCGCGCACCTGTACGTGTTCCTGTTCGCGTGCGAACCGGCCGATGCGGAGGACGCGCTCGCGCGCATCTTCGACGTGCCGGTCGACGCGCTGTCCGACCGTGTCGTGTGCCTCGGGCACGGCAGCATCGACACCGAGCTCAATGCGCTGAAGGCCGAGAACCGGCGCGCGCCGATCGCCGACTACAGCGATTTGTTCGCGGCCACGCAGCCGGCGGGCGCGACGCGCACCCCGTCCGCGCGCACCGATCCCGGCGCGGCGTTGCCCGACGCGAGCGAAGTGAGCCGCGCGATCGACGCAATCGATACGATCGTCGCGCTCGATGCGATCGATGCGATCGGTGCGACACCGACGGCCGCGGCCGCCGACGCATCGGCGCCGGAACCCGTCATTCCCGCCGCGCGCAAGCGCAGCGCCGTTCGCAGCGCGATGCCGCTGCGCAAGCAGGGGGTCGCATGATCGCCGTCATCGTCATCGGTTTCATCGTCGGCATCGTAATCGCGGTGCCCGTGTGGATCGTCGCGCAGCACCTCGGTATCGGCCGCGGCTTTCATGCGCCGCGCGGCATCGACCGGCGCGACGCCGTGCCCTGCGAACTCGTGCCGGTTGCGCTGCGCGGGCGGCTGCTGCCCGATGCGGAACGCGGCGAGCGTGGTAGCGAGGCGGCCCGATGAAGACGATCGCCATTACGTCGACGACGGGCGGA
>NZ_JAAGPB010001072.1:0-815 GCF_017104585.1 Burkholderia sp. Ac-20392 | reverse complement strand
CCGCTCTTTCAGGAAAACGACATGACGTCCCTCACCTCCGCCGACGCGTTGACGCTGTACGGCGAAACCTTCGCAAGCCGCGTGCTGATCGGCACGTCGCGCTATCCGTCGCTGCAGTCGCTGTCCGATTCGATCGCCGCGTCGCGGCCGGGGATGGTGACGGTCGCGCTGCGCCGCCAGATGACGGGCGGCACGGCCGAAGCCGGCTTCTTCGACCTGCTCAAGCGCCACGCGGTGCCGTTGCTGCCGAACACGGCCGGCTGCCAGACCGTCGCCGAAGCGGTGACGACCGCGCACATGGCGCGCGAGGTCTTCGGCACCGACTGGATCAAGCTCGAACTGATCGGCGACGACTACACGCTGCAGCCCGACCCGGTCGGCCTGATCGAAGCGGCCGCGCAACTGGTCAAGGACGGTTTCAAGGTGCTGCCGTACTGCACCGAGGATCTGGTGATCGGCCGGCGCCTGCTCGACGTCGGCTGCGAGGCGCTGATGCCGTGGGGCGCGCCGATCGGCACGGGCAAGGGCGTCGTGAACCCGTACGGCCTGCGCGTGCTGCGCGAACGTCTGCCCGACGTGCCGCTGATCGTCGACGCGGGGCTCGGCGTGCCGTCGCATGCGTGCCAGGTGATGGAGTGGGGCTTCGACGGCGTGTTGCTGAACACCGCCGTGTCGCAGGCCACGCACCCCGAAATCATGGCGCGCGCGTTTGCGCAGGGCGTCGAGGCCGGCCGTGCCGCGTATCTCGCCGGGCCGATGGATGCGCGCGAGACCGCACACGCGAGCACGCCGGTCGTCGGGATGCCGTTCTGGCA
>NZ_JAAGPB010001071.1:0-796 GCF_017104585.1 Burkholderia sp. Ac-20392 | reverse complement strand
CCCCGCGCGCTCCTCGGCACGACGCTCACCGACAGCCCGTCCATCAGCCCCCACGGCATGCCGGCCCCGACACCGATCGCCACCATCGGCGCGATCGCCGCGGCCCCCGCGCCGCCGCGCAGCGCGATGCCCAGCCACACGAGCCCGGCTGCCGCGATCAGGAGCCCGAGCCCCGAGATCACACCGGCCGACAGCCAGCGCGTGAGCGTCGCCGCGACGAGCGGCACGACCAGCATCGGCGCGGAAATCGCGAGCATCAGCCAGCCGGCGTCGATCTCGCTGAAACCGTCGATGCCGATGAAGCGCAGCGGCAGCACGACGAGCAGCACGATGTAGCAGCAGCAGGTCGACACCGGCAGCACCTGCACGCCGACGAAGCGCGCGATCCGGAACAGCGACAGGTCGAGCATCGGCCGCGCGACGCGCGTCTCGATCGCGATGAACGCACCCGCGCCGAGCGCCGCACCTGCCAGCAGCGCGATCACCAGCGGGCTCGACCAGCCGCGCGCGGCCGCCTCGATCACGCCGAACGTGAACAGCGTCAGCGCGGTAGTGAACGCGACCGTGCCGGGCCAGTCGAGCCCCGTCGCATGCGGGTCACGCGACTCGTGCATGCGCGGCAGCCCGAATACCAGCGACAGCCCCCCGGCCACCGCACTCGTCACGAAGATCGCACGCCAGCCGTAATGCCCGATCAGCGCGCCGGCCAGCACCGGCCCGAACGCGAGGCCGACGCCGAAGGTCGTGCCGAGCAGGCTGAATGCGCGCGTGCGCGCCGCGCCGTCGAACTCCTGCA
>NZ_JAAGPB010001070.1:0-970 GCF_017104585.1 Burkholderia sp. Ac-20392 | reverse complement strand
GCCCGCGTGGACGACGCGGTACGCGCCGAGGCCACATATCCCGCCGGTTCGGACCCGTCGCGCCTGCTCACGCTCGACCGGCTGGCGGCGCTGCTTGCCGGGTTCGACGCCGCCTTTGCGGGCAAGGCACAGCTGGAGCGGTCGAATCCGCCGGCATCGCGCGTGCGCTATGCGTTTCACCACGATCCGGTGCTCGCGTGGCACAACGGGATTCGCGCGTTCATCGCGGTGCTGGTCGCGTCGGCGCTCTGGATCGTCACCGCGTGGCCGTCGGGCGCCGGGTTCGTCGCGATCACCGGCGTGGTCTGCGCGCTGTTCTCGACGCGCCCGAACTCGGTGGGCGCGACCGTCGGCTTCCTGAAAGGGGCGGCCTGCGCGGCCGCCGCGGGGGCCCTCTGTAATTTCGTGCTGTTGCCGGCGGTGTCGGGCTTCGAGATGCTCGCGTACATCCTCGGCGTGTTCATGATCGGCACCGGCATCGCGATGCGCAATCCCCGCACGGCCGGCATCGGCAGCGGCTTCTCGATCTTCTTCTGGAATTTCACGTCGCCGGACAACACGGCGCGCATCGGCGACGCCGCGTTTCTCAATTCGGCGCTCGCCACGCTGCTTGGCATCGCGTTCGGGGCGCTGGTGCTCTCGCTCGTGTTTCCCGGCGATCCCGGCACGAGCCGGCGGCGCCTGCATCGCGCGGTGCGCGACGACCTGGTGCGCATCGCGCGCAATCCACGGGCGTGGCGGGCGAGTGCGTGGCTGAGCCGCACGGCCGACCGTCTCGGGCGCGAACTCGGCTTCGCGTGGCGTCCGCCACCCACCCCCATCGAGCGCGACCTCCGCGAGCTGCTCGGGGGCTGGACTATCGGCGAGAGCGGAAGACGGTCGGCTAGGGCAAGACGGGATACCTCCGTTCTGGTCTGCGCGTGTGGGAGGAGTCTGCTCAAGAGAACAGAGCACCGCGTCGTCGACAATA
>NZ_JAAGPB010000106.1:0-234 GCF_017104585.1 Burkholderia sp. Ac-20392 | reverse complement strand
TCGTAACTAATAGAACTGTCTGCATGAATAGGTGTACACGGAATACCATGAAGCGGATGCTGCAGCAACTCAGAAGTGATAAGAGAATACTGTCATGAGATGATAGCATCAAGGGTCAAGAGACTATAGACACACTATGGTATATGTGTTAGACTATACTTAAAAAAGAAAGACTATGTTCCACATGATAGAATAAACGCTACTATCTTTTAATTTTTTTTTTTTTTTTTTTTA
>NZ_JAAGPB010000105.1:0-20747 GCF_017104585.1 Burkholderia sp. Ac-20392 | reverse complement strand
GCGGCGAAAGCGGCGGCGCTGCCGGCGCCGGATCCGGCAACGGTGGTGCTGAAAGCGCCGGCCGAATTCCGCTATATCGGCAAGGGCGAAACGGCGCTGATCGACGGACGCGATATCGTCGGCGGCCGCGCGCACTACGGGATCGACACGCGGCTCGACGGGATGCTGTATGCGCTCGTCGCGCGACCGCCGGCCTACGGAGACACGGTGGCGTCGTTCGACGCATCGACCGTGGAGAAGCTGCCGGGTGTCGTCAAGGTCGTGCAGCTCGCGCCAACACCGCTGCCGTCCGGTTTCCAGCCGCTCGGCGGCGTAGCCGTCGTCGCGCGCGATACGTGGACGGCGATCCAGGCGCGCGCGCAGCTGAAGATCGACTGGAAGCGTGGGCCCAATGCGAACTACGACTCGGCCGCCTATCGCAAGACGCTCGAAGCGGCTGCCGCGCAACCGGGCGACGTGATCCGCAACGATGGCGATGCGGCGGCAGCGCTGGCCGGCGCCGCGAAGCGCGTGCGCGCGACGTACTACATCCCGCATCTCGCGCACGCGACGATGGAGCCGCCCGCGGCCGTCGCGCGCGTGGCGGACGGCCGCTGCGAAGTGTGGACCTGCACGCAGGCGCCGCAGACCACGCGCGACGAGGTCGCGAAAGCGCTCGGGTTGCCGACGGAGCGCGTGACGGTCAACGTGACGCTGCTCGGCGGCGGTTTCGGCCGCAAGTCGAAGCCCGACTACGTGGTGGAGGCGGCGCTGCTGTCGAAGGCGGTCGGCGCGCCCGTCAAGCTGACGTTCACGCGCGAGGACGATATCGCGCACGACTATTTCCACGCGGTGTCGCTCGAGGCGTTCGACGGCGGGATCGATGCATCGGGGAAAGTGGTCGCGTGGCAGCATCGCACGGTCGCGCCGTCGATCCAGTCGACGTTCCGGGCCGGCGTCGTGCATGAGCAGCCGGGCGAGCTTGCGCAGGGGATCGCGGACCTGCCGTTCGCGATTCCGAACGTGCGGATCGAGAATCCGGCCGCGGAAGCGCATACGCGGATCGGCTGGTTCCGCTCAGTCTACAACATCCCGCATGCGTTCGGCATCCAGAGCTTCGTGTCGGAGCTGGCGCACGCGGCCGGCCGCGATCCGAAGGATTTCCTGCTCGAACTGATCGGGCCCGCGCGGCGTTTCGAGCCGCACATCACCGTGAAGAACGTGAACTACGGCGAGGATCCGGCGCTGTATCCGGTCGATACGGGCCGGCTGCGGCGCGTGGTCGAGACGGTCGCGCGCGAAGCCGGCTGGGGGCGCAAGCTGCCGAAGGGGCACGGGCTCGGGATCGCCGCGCATCGCAGCTTCGTGTCGTATACGGCGGCGGTGTGCGAGGTGCAGGTCGATGCCGACGGCAAGATCACGGTGCCGCGAGTCGACATCGCGATCGATTGCGGGCCGCAGGTCAATCCGGAGCGGGTACGCTCGCAGCTCGAGGGCGCGGTGGTGATGGGGCTCGGCATCGCGCTGCACGGCGAGATCACGTTCAAGGACGGCCATCCTGAGCAGAGCAACTTCAACGGCTTCCAGGTGCTGCGCATGAACGAAGCGCCGCGTGAAATCCGCGTGCATCTCGTCGCGCCGGACGATTTCGCGACGCCGCTCGGCGGCGTGGGCGAGCCGGGCCTGCCGCCCGTTGCGCCGGCGCTGACCAATGCGATCTTCGCGGCGACCGGCACGCGCATCCGCAGCCTGCCGGTTGCCGATCAGCTCGCGAAGCCCCGCGCAGGGTGACACAATCCCCAGGCCGGGCCGCGTCGTGCGGCCCGGTACGCATCCATCCTTGAACAAGGAGTGTCGACGTGGCCTCATCCGATGTCAGCGTGAAACAGGCAGTTTCCCCCACCGAATGGGATGCGCGAGTCAACCTGGCGGCGGCCTACCGCCTCACCGCGCTGTTCGGCTGGGACGATCTCGTGTTCACCCATATTTCCGCGCGCGTGCCCGGCCCGGAGCACCACTTCCTGATCAACCCGTACGGGATGATGTTCGACGAGATCACCGCATCGTCGCTGGTGAAGGTCGACCTCGACGGACGCAAGGTGTCCGAATCACCTTACGAGATCAACCCGGCCGGCTTCACCATCCACAGCGCGGTGCATGCGGCCCGCGACGACGCGCTGTGCGTGATGCATACGCATTCGATCAACGGCGTCGCCGTGTCGGCGCAGGAAGGGGGCTTGCTGCCGCTGTCGCAGCAGTCGCTCGGCGTGCTGGCGTCGCTCGGCTATCACGACTACGAGGGCATTGCGCTCAACGAGGGCGAGAAGGCGCGCCTCGTGCACGACCTCGGCGCCAACACGAACCTGATGCTGCGCAACCACGGCCTGCTGACCGTCGGCGCGACGCCGGCAGACGCGTTCGTCGCGATGTACTTCTTCGAATCAGCCTGCATGATCCAGGTCCGTGCGCAGGCGGGCGGCTCGGCGCTGTTGCCGATCGCGCAGCCGATTCTCGACGGCATCAAGCAGCAGATCGCCGCGGTGACGCGCGGGATGGGCGCCGGGGCGCTCGTCTGGCCGGGCCTGCTGCGCCGGCTCGATCGGCGCAATCCCGGTTACGCGGACTAGCGCATCCGTCGTTGTCGTTTTAGAACGACCGTGCTAAATTCCTGCCAGCACTAGCGGTCACGGAACCCTTCATTCGGCTGACGAAGCCGGCCCCGGGAGGCAGCACGATGAGCTTGTTGATGTCGCGACGCGATCTCGCGTTCCTGCTGTATGACTGGCTCGACGCGGAAGCGCTCGTCGCGCTGCCGCGTTACGCCGAGCACAGTCGCGAGACGTTCGACGCGGTACTCGATACCAGCGAGCGGATTGCCGAAGACCTGTTCGCGCCGCATGCGGCGCGTGGCGATCGCGAGGAGCCGCAGTTCGACGGCGAGCGCGTGACGCTGATCCCGGACGTCGCACCGGCCGTGCGCGCCTTTGCGGATGCCGGGCTGATCGCCGCGGGCCATGACGAAGCGCTCGGCGGCATGCGCTTGCCGAAACTGGTCGAAGCCGCTTCGTTCCTGTTCTTCCAGGCCGCGAACATCGCAACGGCCGCCTATCCGTTCCTGACCGTCGCCAACGCGAACCTGCTCGTCGCGCACGGCAGCCCCGCGCAGATCGACGCGTTCGCGCGCCCGGAACTGGAAGGGCGCTACCTCGGCACCATGTGCCTGTCCGAGCCGCAAGCCGGTTCGTCGCTGTCCGACATCGCGACGCGCGCGGATTTCGAAGGCGACTCGCCGCTCGGCCCGCGCTACCGGCTGACGGGCAACAAGATGTGGATCTCGGGCGGCGAACACGAGCTGACGGAGAACATCGTCCATCTCGTGCTTGCGAAGATTCCCGACGAACACGGCCGGCTGCTGCCCGGCACGCGCGGCATCTCGCTGTTCATCGTGCCCAAGTACCTGCCGGGCGCCGACGGCGCGGCGCAGGGCGAGCACAACGACGTGGTGCTCGCCGGGCTGAACCACAAGATGGGTTACCGTGGCACCACCAACTGCCTGCTGAACTTCGGCGAAGGCACGCGCTACCGTCCGGAAGGGCGCGCAGGCGCGATCGGCTATCTGGTCGGCCAGCCGAACCACGGCCTCGCGTATATGTTCCACATGATGAACGAAGCGCGCATCGGTGTCGGCGCGGGCGCGGTGGCGCTCGGTTACACGGGTTATCTGCACGCGCTCGACTACGCGCGCAACCGGCCGCAAGGGCGCCCGCTCGGGCCGGCGGGCAAGGATGCCGCCGCGCCGCAGGCGCCGATCGTCGAACATCCCGACGTGCGGCGCATGCTGCTCGCGCAGAAGGCCTATGTCGAAGGCGGTCTTGCGCTGATCCTGTATTGCGCGAAGCTGGTCGATGAAGCACGCGCGCACGACGACGCGGACGTGCGCGCCCATGCTACGCGCCTGCTCGACATCCTGACGCCGATCGCGAAAAGCTGGCCGTCGCAGTGGTGTCTCGCTGCGAACGACCTCGCGATCCAGGTGCACGGCGGCTATGGCTACACGCGCGATTACGCGGTCGAGCGGCTCTATCGCGACAATCGTCTCAATCCGATTCACGAAGGCACGCACGGGATCCAGGCGCTCGACCTGCTGGGCCGCAAGGTCGCACAGGACGATGGCGCGTTGCTGCACGCACTCGATGCACGGATCGGCGCGACCGTCGAACGTGCACGCACGCTCGATGCCGGCCTGCGCGAACAGGCCGATGCACTGGCGCAGCGCTGGGCGCGGCTGGTCGAGGTCACGCGGCAACTCGGCGCGATCGGCGATCCGCAGGCGCGGCTCGCGAACGCGAGCGTCTATCTGGAAGCGTTCGGCCATGTCGTCGTCGCGTGGCTGTGGCTCGACGTAACGCTCGCCGCGCACGGGCAGGCCGACGATTTCCACGACGGCAAGCGTGCGGCGGCCCGCTATTTCTTCAACTGGGAATTGCCGAAAGTGGATGCGCAGCTCGATCTGCTCGCGAGCGTCGACACGACGACGCTCGACATGCGCGACGCGTGGTTCTGATCATTGCTTCACCAACATTCCGGAATGCAGACGATGTCGCGGATGCCGATTCCGTCGGCTGTCGCGGGTTCGTCGTGAACCGGCCGTGCGGGCCTGCCCCGCAGGATGACTCGATGCGCGGCCACGCCGCACAAGGAGAGAGACGAACATGAAAGCCCTGTTGTGTACCGCATTCGGCCCGATCGACAGCTTGCGCATCGAGGACGTGGCGATTCCCGAACCGGCCGCGGGCCAGGTCCGGGTGCAGGTGAAGGCCGCGTCGCTCAATTTCCCCGACGCGCTGATCGTCCAGGGGTTGTACCAGGTGAAGCCGGCGCTGCCGTTTTCGCCGGGCGCGGAATTTGCCGGCGTGATCGACGCGGTGGGTGAGGGCGTGACCGCGTGGCAGCCGGGTGATTCGGTGGTCGCGTTCACCGGGCACGGCGGGTTCGCGCAGCAGTGCGTGGCCGACGTGCACCAGATTGCCGCATTGCCGCCGGGCATGACCTTCGAGCAGGGCGCGGCACTGGTGCTCGCGTATGGCACGTCGCTGCACGCATTGCAGCAGCGGGCGCGGCTGCAAGAAGGCGAGACGTTGCTCGTACTGGGCGCGGCGGGCGGCGTTGGCCTCGCGGCGATCGAGATCGCGAAGGCGCTCGGCGCGCGTGTGATCGCGGCCGCGTCGAGTGCGGACAAGCTGGCGTTGTGTCGTGAGGCGGGCGCCGACGAGACGATCGACTATGCGACCGAAGACCTGCGCCGCCGTGTGGACGAGTTGACCGGCGGGCGCGGCGCCGACGTCGTCTACGATCCGGTGGGCGGCGCCTACAGCGAGGCGGCGTTGCGCGCGACCGCCTGGCACGGCCGGTTCCTCGTGGTCGGTTTCGCGGCCGGCGAGATTCCGAAGATCGCGCTGAACCTGGCGCTGCTCAAGGAGCGCGACATTCTGGGCGTGTTCTGGGGCGATGCCGTGCGCCGCGACCCGAAGCAGCATGTCGCGAACATGCGCCTGCTTGCCGAATGGTTCGCAGCCGGCAAGGTGCGGCCTGCGATCACCGAGCGCGTGTCGCTCGCCGGTGCGACCGACGCGATCGCGCGGATGGCGAACCGGCAGGTGAAGGGCAAGGTGGTGATCCTGCCGGACGCGTAACCGGCGTTCCGCGCGCGTCGTGCCGGTGGACGCCGCGCGGTTGCGGTTTAGCGCTCGAGCGCGTTACGCAATCTGCTGCAGAAGGGCGGCGACCCGCTGCCCGAGCGCACGATGCTGATCGGCCGCGAAGTGAACGCCATCCACCGGGCTCACCTCGATGATCGCGCCGGCGTCGAGAAAGTGCGCACCGGCATCGTTTGCCACCTGTTCGTACCGCTTCGCGAGCTGCCGCGACTTCGCTGCGCCGCCTGCGAAGATCTCGCCGAGGAAGCCGACCTCGACGATCGGCGCAGGCGCCATCAGCACGAGCTTCGGTGACGCACCGGACGGACCCGCACCGCACGCAGCGATCTCGGCAAGCAATACGCCGACCGACGTCGCGATATCGGCGGGCGTGACGGAGAAGCGTGTCTTCAGATCGTTGGTCCCGAGCATCAGCACGACGACGTCGACCGGCAAGTGGCTTTCGAGGCACGCGCGCAGATACGACAAACCGTTCTTGTGCCGGCCTTCGATCGGATCGTCATGCACGGTCGTCCGCGCGGGCAACCCTTCTTCAATGACCCGCCAGCTCGCACCGAGCGTTTGCGCCAGCACGCCGGTCCAGCGTTCCTCGCGGGCAAACCGGTCCAGTACGCCGGCACGCGTCATCGGGCGTGTGCCGTGCGTGTTCGAATCGCCGTAGCAGAGCACGGTTTTCTGCGTCATCGTCATTTGCTCCGTCAGTCGGTCAGTCTTTCGGCGAGCGCAGCACGTCGAGCGCATGCTGCGAGAATTCGACCCAGAACCGCTCGTTCGCGATGCCGGCCTGCAGCACCAGATGCTGAAGGCGCTTCGTGCGCGAATCGGCGTCTTCCGAAAAATCGCGCGCCTCGATTTGCAGATACAGGTCGAGCTTTTCCTGGTGCAGCGCGATGCGTCGCCTGATTTCGTCCTCGAGGCCGGCCGGGCCGAGCACCGCTTCCGCGCGCAGACGCACCATCAGCGCTTCGCGCAGCGGCGTCGGATCTTCCGGTTCGGCGATCCAGCGCCGCAACTCCTTCTTGCCGGCCGGCAGGATCCGGTACGCGCGCTTGCGGCCGCGCCCCGATTCGGCCGGCAGCGATTCGATCCAGCCCGTTTCCTCGAGACGCCCCAGCTCGCGATAGATCTGCTGGTGCGTCGCCTGCCAGAAATAGCCGATCGAGCGATCGAAGCGGTCGGCGAGTTCGGAGCCTGAACCCGGGCGTTCGGCGAGGGCGGTGAGGAGTGCGTGGGGCAGGGACATGTCGGATCGGAGGAGGCCGCGGAATGAACCGCATCTTGCCATATCGGGGCCACGGTACAAGATGCTGGATGCGTTTATGCAACGGGTTGCGTAAACGAAAGGGGTGAACTACTATCTGTGCAACTTGTTGCATAAAAAATGGAGACACCCCATGACATCGCGTTATCCGCATCTGACGACCCCGCTCGAGCTCGGCTTCACGTCGCTCAGGAACCGAGTGCTGATGGGGTCGATGCACGTCGGCCTCGAGGAAGCACCGAACGGCTTCGAGCGAATGGCGGCGTTCTATGCCGAGCGCGCGCGCGGCGAAGCCGGCCTGATCGTGACGGGCGGATTCGCGCCGAACGAGCGCGGCCGTCCGGCGCCGGGTGGTGCAATGCTGACGAACGAAGCGGAAGCCGAGCGTCACCGTGTCGTGACGCGTGCGGTGCACGCGGAGGGCGGCAAGATCGCACTGCAGATCCTGCATTTCGGGCGCTACGCGTATCACCCGGCGCTCGCCGCGCCGAGTGCGCTGAAGGCGCCGATCAACCCGTTCACGCCGCATGCGCTGAGCAGCGATGAAGTCGACGAGACGATTGCCGATTTCGTGCACTGCGCGGCGCTCGCGCAGCATGCCGGTTACGACGGCGTCGAGATCATGGGGTCGGAGGGCTACCTGATCAACGAGTTCATCGCCGCGCGCACGAACCATCGCGACGACGCATGGGGCGGCGCCTACGAGAACCGCATCCGGTTCCCGGTCGAGATCGTGCGACGCGTGCGCGAGCGGGTCGGCACGAACTTCATCGTGATCTACCGGCTGTCGATGCTCGACCTCGTCGAAGGCGGCTCGACGCTCGACGAAGTGATCCGGCTCGCACAGGCAATCGAAGCGGCCGGTGCAACGATCATCAATACGGGTATCGGCTGGCACGAGGCGCGCATTCCGACCATCGCGACGAAGGTGCCGCGCGCCGCGTATGCATGGGTCACGCGGCAGTTGATGGGCAAGGTCGGCATCCCGCTCGTCGCGACCAACCGGATCAACACGCCGGAAGTCGCCGAGCAACTGCTCGCCGACGGCTATTGCGACATGGTGTCGATGGCGCGGCCGTTCCTCGCCGATGCCGAGTTCGTCCGCAAGGCGCGGGAAGGGCGCGCGGACGAAATCAACACGTGCATCGGCTGCAACCAGGCCTGCCTCGACCATACGTTCAGCGGCAGGATCACGTCGTGTCTCGTGAATCCGCGCGCGTGTCATGAAACCGAGCTCGTGATTCGCCCGGCGCAGCAGCGCAAGCGGATCGCCGTGGTCGGCGCCGGGCCGGCTGGCCTCGGCTTCGCGGTCACCGCGGCCGAGCGCGGTCATGCGGTGACGCTGTACGAAGCCGGCGCCGAGATCGGCGGCCAGTTCAACATCGCGAAGAAGGTGCCCGGCAAGGAAGAATTCAACGAGACGCTGCGCTATTTCCGCCGGCAGATCGAACTGCGCGGCGTGACGCTTCACCTCGATACGCGTGCGACCGCCGAGATGCTGCTGCAAGGCGAATTCGACGAAGTGGTGATCGCGACGGGCATCGTGCCGCGTACGCCGCCGATCGATGGTGTCGGGCACGCGAAGACGCTCGGCTATCTCGACGTGTTGCGCGATGACCAGGCCGTGGGCAGCAGCGTCGCGATCGTCGGCGCCGGCGGAATCGGCTTCGACGTCGCGGAATACCTCGTTCATCGCGCGGGCGCCGAGCACGTCGACGCGGGCCGGTTCTTCACGGAGTGGGGTGTCGACCCGTCGTATGCGAACGCAGGCGGCTTGCGCCACGCGCACCCCGAACCGGCGGCGCGACAAATTCATCTGCTGCAGCGCAAGGCGTCGAAGGTCGGCGACGGGCTCGGCAAGACCACCGGCTGGATCCACCGCACGGGGCTGAAGGCGCGCGGCGTCGGAATGTCGTCGGCGGTGACCTACCGGCGCATCGACGACGATGGCTTCCATGTGACGATCGACGGCGTCGAACAGACGCTGCCGGTGGACAACGTCGTGATCTGCGCGGGACAGGAGCCGTTGCGCGAACTGGCGGAACAGCTGGAGGCCGCCGGGCGCAAGGTGCACGTGATCGGTGGCGCGTACGAAGCGGCCGAGCTCGATGCGAAACGCGCGATTCACCAGGGCACGACGCTGGCCGCCACCCTTTGAGATTTGAAACCGATTCGCTTCTTTTCCGCCCGACGATACAGGAGTCTTCGATGACGAACGCACCGCTGCATCTTCAACCCGCCGTCGCGCAATCGCTCGACAAGTGGCATGCGATGATCGAACGCAAGGATTTTGGCGCACTGGAATCGATCGTCCATCCGGACGCCGTGTTCCGTTCGCCGATGGCGTTCAAGCCCTACGGGCCGGCGCCCGCGCTATTGCTGGCGCTGCGCACGGTGATCACGATCCTCCAGGATTTCACCTATTACCGGCAGTTCGTCACCGACGACGGCAAGAGCGTGGTGCTGGAGTTCAGCGCGGCCGTCGGCGACAAGGCGCTGAAAGGGATCGACATGATCCGCTTCGACGACGAAGGGCGGATCGTCGAATTCGAGGTCATGATCCGGCCGTTCAATGCGCTGCAGGCGCTCGGTACGGAAATGGGCGCGCGGCTCGCGCAGCAGTTGCCGGCGTTCAAGATCGGTAGCTGAGCAGGGCGATTGCGGCGCGGTGGCCGCCGCGTTCAGCGCGCGAGCTGAGCCCGTGCGAGCCGACCCAGGCATCGGACGCCGTCCTCGATGTGTTCGTTCCACACATGCCCCGCGCTCAGGCGCAGGCAATGACGAAAGCGCCGGCTGGCGGAGAAGATGTCGCCCGGCGCAAAGCAGATACCTTGTTCGAGCGCGGCATCGAACAGCGCGCGTGAATCGAATCGCTTCGGCAGTTCGAGCCAGAGCACGAATCCGCCGGCTGGCCGGCTTACTTTCGTGTCGGCCGGAAAGCTGGCCTCGATCGTGCGCGTCATCCGCGCCAGGTTGTCCTCGAACACGCGCCGGATGCGGCGCAAATGTGCATCGTATGCGCCGCTCGCGAGGAAGTCGGCCACCGCGACCTGCAGCAACACGGGGCCGCACAGGCTGAGCGCAAGCTTGCGTTCCATCACCTGCCGAGTGCGCGCACCCGCCGCGATCCAGCCGATCCGGTATCCCGGGGCGAGGCTTTTCGAGAACGAACTGCAGTAGATCGTATCGGCCCCGCTGTCGAGCGCGCTGAACGGCCTCGGCCTATCTCGCCCGAAGTGGATGTCGCCGTAGACGTCGTCTTCGATCAGCGGCACGCGATGGCGTGCGAGCAGGGCAAGCAGCGCCCGTTTGTCGTCCTCGCTCATCGCGGAGCCGAGCGGATTACCGAAGCTCGACGACAGCACGCAGGCGGCGATCGATTCCGCTTCGAGCCGCTGCGCGAGCATGCCGACTTCGACACCGCGCAGCGGGTCGGTCGGCAACTCCAGCGCCTTCAGTCCCAGTGCCTCCAGCGTGTGAAGCAGGCCGAAGTAGGTCGGCGATTCCACCGCAATCGTATCGCCGCGCGTTGCCACCGCATTCAGCGCGAGCGTCAACGCTTCGGTGCAGCCGTTCGTGACGAGGATGTCGTCGGCGGACAGCGGATGGCCGAAGCGCATGGCCCGCCGCGCGATTTCGCGGCGCAGCGCCGGTTCGCCGTAGGGCGCGCAATAGACGTTGTAGCGCGTGCCATGCTGGCGCGCCGCGCGGGCGAGGGCCAGGTCGAGCCGCTTCGATTGCAGCAGCGCCGGATCGGGCACCGCGCATCCGAGCGGCACGAGCGCCGAGTTGGCCGCATGTTCGAGCATCGCGGCGACTGCGCCGCTGATCGACACCGTCGATGCCTTCGCGCGCGAACGCGATGCGCTCGGCAAGGCAAGCGTGTCGCCGCGCGCGGCCGCGACATAGAAGCCCGACTGCGGCCGCGATACGAGCACGCCGCGATCTTCGAGCAGACGGTATGCCTGCAGCGCGGTGGACACGCTGATGCGCTGCTGTTCGCTGACGGTACGCACGGACGGCAGCCGGGTGCCCGGCGCCAGCGTACCGTTCTCGATCATGCCGACGATGAGGTCGGCCAGCTGCCTGTAGCGGAATGACGTCTGCGTTTCCATGGGGTACCAGCGGCAGGGGAGTGTCCGATTATCGACCGTTCGACGCGATCTCGCCACGCCTAATTGTGTCGGTTCAATCGGCAGAAAATTGTGGCTGTTATGGTTTTTGTGCGGGCGCTACGATGGCGGTGATCCGATCCATCGATCGGCCATTGCGAGGCTTGCCCATGCAGACGACACAAACGCATTCCGGCGGGTGGCGCGGACGATTTCCGTACAACGAAATCATCTCGCTGCTCGACGTGAACCGGACGTTCAACCTGGCGGAGAGCACGTCGCAAGACCTGACGGTCGGCGAGCTGCTGGATCTGGCCGGCGTCGAAGCGGTCCGCAACCTGAAGCTCGGCTACAGTCAGTCGGCGGGTGCAGCGGTGTTGCGCGATGCGATTGCCGACACCTGCAATGTGCGTGCCGAGCAGATCGTGACGACGCAAGGCACCGCGCTCGGGCTGTTTCTGCTGGCCTATGAAGTGTGCCGGCCCGGCGACGAGGCCGTGCTGGCGACACCCTGCTTTCCACCGAGTCGAGACTGCCTGGTCGGCGCCGGGGCAACGGTGCGTGAAGTGCGGCTGTCGTTCGAGAACGGCTACCGGCTGGACCTCGCGCAGTTCGACGCGAGCCTGTCGTCGAAGACGCGGCTGGTCAGCATCGCATCCCCGCAGAATCCGGGCGGCGTGCAGGCGTCGCGCGCGGAGATCGATGCATTGCTGGCGCTGATGGCGCAACGGTGCCCGGACGCGATACTGTTCATCGACGAGACCTATCGCGAAGCAAGCTACGGCGATGCGGCCGTGGCAGCCAGTTTCGCGGGTGTCGATCCGCGCATCGTCACGGGGTCGTCGGTGTCGAAAGCGCTGGGCGCGCCCGGTCTGCGGACCGGGTGGCTCACGGTGGCCGATGCGGGGCTTCGGGCGCGTCTGCTCGTCGCGAAACTGAGTACGGTGATCTCGGGTTCGGTGCTCGACGAGACGCTGGCGGCGACCGTGCTGCGCCACCGCGAACACGTGCTTGCGCCCCGTCGCCGGCTGCTTGCGGGCGCGCTCGATGTCGTGTCGGGCTGGTGCGAACGTGAGCGTGCGCGGGTCGAGTGGGTGCGGCCCGATGCGGGCGCACTGTGCTGCGTGCGGTTGCGTCAGGATGCTTTCGACGAGCAGGCCGTGTCGCGCTTCTGGCAGAAGTTGCCGGATCACGACGTGCAGCTCGCTTCAGGGACGTGGTTCGGCGAAAGCAGCCGCGTGTTCAGGCTCGGGTTCGGTTATCTGCCACTGGAGCGACTGCCGTCTGCGTTGATGGCGCTGTCTCGGGCGATGGATGCAGCGGTTGCATGAATCGGTTGCATGAATCGGGGGCCCGGCGTCCGGGCGCGACGAACATCATTGAAAGTCAGGAGTGACACCATGAAGGTAAGGATTGCGTACATCGAGGAGCCGCCGTTCTACTGGACGGCAGAAGACGGTACCGTGACCGGCGCGGATGTCGAGGTGGCCGAGGTGGTGCTGCGTGCGATCGGCGTGACGGAAATCGAATATCACCCGACGTCGTTCGAGGCGCTGCTGCCGGGCGTACAGGCCGGGCGCTGGGACATGAACGTGCCGATCTTCGTGACGGCCGAACGCGCACGGCATGTGACGTTCAGCGTCCCGGTGTGGGCGATCGGCGACGGTTTCGTGCTGCAGGCCGGCAACCCGAAGCAGTTGACGAGTTACGCGGCGATCGCGGCGCGCAGCGATGCGCGGTTGGCGTGCGTGACCGACCAGGTGCAGATCGATTCGGCCAGGGCGGCCGGCGTGCGCGACGCTCAGATCGTCATCTTCAAGGATCAACCCGACGCAGTGGCCGCGTTGCTTGCAGGGCAGGTCGACGCGTTCGCGAGCACCGCGATCGGGGCCCGCGCGGTCGCCGACACGGACGAGCGGCTGGAGGCCGTCTCGCATGAGCGCGGCGCGGGTGAGGCCGCGCCCGTGGGCGGATTTTCGTTCAGCCAGAACAGCGACACGCTCGTGCAGGCCGTGAACGCGAAGCTGCGCGAGTATCTCGGCTCGGCCGATCATCGCGAGCGGATGGCGAAGTACGGTTTCACGCATGCGGAAATCGACGGCGTGGTGGAGAACGGCGGCGCGAAGTCGTAATGTCGCGCGCGGGGTCGGCCGTTCCCACGGTCGACCCCGCACGCGTGATCATTCAGCCGCAGCTTGCGCGAACCGCTCGACGAACCAGTCGCAGACGAACGCGGTTCGCTCGGACGCGTGGTTGTAGATCGTGTGCTCGCCGTCCGGCCAGACCTTGAGCGTCGTCTCGCTGGACGTCGCCGCATCGAGAAACGGTTGCTGATCGTCGAGCCGGATCAGCGGATCTTCGCCGCCGTGCAGCACCAGCAGCGGGCACGCGATGCGGTCGCGTTCGGACGAGAAGCTCATCCGCGCGAAATTCGCCGCGACCGCATCGGGATCGTCGTTGCCGAGCATGGCTGCAGCCTGTTCGACGAACGTGCGGAACGGCAGCAGCGTCGGCGCCGCGAGTGCGCCGTTCACGCAGCAGGCGGCGATCCGTTGGTCGCTCGCAGCGGTCGATGCGGCCCACAACCCGCCGATGCTGTTCCCCCAGATGCCGATCGGCCCGGGTACGCGATCGATGGCAGCATCGACGAAGCACCGGTATGCGGCGCTCATGTCGACGTCGACGAAGATCCGCTGTTCGAGCCGCGTCTCGCCCTGGCCCGGCCCTTCGGCGAGCAGCGTGGCGACGCCGCGCGCCGCGAGCGCGCGTGCGATCGGCCAGTACGCGAAGCCCCAGCCGCTCTGGCCGCCGAAGAGGATGACGGTGCCGCGGACGCGTTCGGTCGGCGGCCGGACCAGCCAGCCGATCAGGTGCGCATCGCCGAACGGCACTTCGACGCGTTCGATGCGCTTGTCGGACCAGCGCGCGAGACCGTGCGACGCGTCGACGAGCCGCGCATAGAGCGCGCGCTTGCGCGGTACATCATGATTGAACGCCATCTGCGCAAACAGCAGGTTCGCGATCGCCATCGCCTGTGCGTCGGCGGCCGTGACCAGGTGGCCGGCTTCCGCCGCCTGCGCGGCACGCGTGAGCTGCGCGTCGGCCAGTGCTTCGGCCGCGACGTCCCACGGTTCGCCTGCGGACGTGCGCGCGTGCAGCGCCATTGCGTCCGCATAGTCCATTCCGCAGTCGAGCAAGCGCGTGACGGGCATCGCGCGTTGCAGGGACAGCGCGAACGGTGACAGTTCGGTCGTCATGCGTAGGTTTCCTTACTAGACGTGAGTGACGGCCGCCGAAGCCGCGGACGGCTCGGTCGATGCGGCGAACCAGTGCAGCTTGTCGCTGAGTGCATCGACGAGCGTGCCGAGGTCGCGCAGGTCGGCCACCGAACCGAACACGATGAAATCGGGCCGCGCGATATACGCGCCGATCCCGTGCGCCTGCATGAACGCTTGCTGCTCGCCGTCGAGGTCGACCACGGCATCGGGTGCGCTCACGTCGTCGGACAGCACGGCCACGTGACAGCCGAGCCGCGCGAGAAACGCACGCTGCGCGTCGTCGAGGTAGCGGGAAGGGTGTTCGCGCGCGACGAGCTGGAATCCCCGGCCGACCACATCGTCGAAACGGCCCTCGGCCGCGCCGCGGCGCACGCGCCCCTGCGGCGCGGGCGCCCCGGTCGTCGGCTGGCGCGTGCCGTCGGCTTCGTCGTGCAGGATGCCGTGGTCGAGCTTCGGGAGCGGCGGCATCGGCGGCATGTTGCCGGAGCGGAATGCCGCGTCGCGCTCGGCGACCTTGCGCGGATCGTCCTCGTTGACGACTTGCCCGAGAAACAGCGACATCTGCGTGATCGCGGTCACGTGCGGGCGACGCTCGGCTTCGAACGTGTCGAGCAGGTCGGCGGAGGCGCGCCCGGTCAGCACCAGGTCGAGCTTCCACGCGAGGTTGATGCCGTCGCGCATGCCGGAGCACGCGCCTTGTCCCATGTACGGCATCATCGTGTGCGCCGCATCGCCGGCGAGCAGCACGCGGCCGGCGCGCCAGCGTTCGGCCATGCGCGTCTCGAACGTGTAGACGACGTGGCGCAGCAGCTTCAGGTCGTCCGGGCCGTAGCCGTAGTGGTCGTTGAGCCACTTCCAGCCGGCTTCTTCCGTTTCCCATTCGGCGGTCGATTCGTCCGGCAGCACGCGCAGTTCGAACCGCGTGCGCTTCGTGCCGATCGGCATGTGCATGTATGCGCGCGCCGGATCGCAGTAGATCGTCGTGCGCGCACAGCAGTCGCCCAGGTCGCGCTTGTTCTCCGAATCGAGATTGAGCCAGCGCTCGTTGTAGCCGAAATCGGATCGTTCGATGCCGAGCGTGCGGCGCACGAAGCTGTTCGCGCCATCGGCGCCGATCACGTAGCGGGCGCGAATGGCGCGCGGCGCGCCGGTCCATTGCGCGTCCTGGCTGCCGCGCGCCGGATGCGCGGTCAGCGTCACGCCGTCGTCGTCCTGCAGCAGCGTGTCGACTTCCCAGCCGCGCAGGATCGTCACGTTCTTGAAGGTGCTGGCGCGCGCATCGATCGCGTCCTCGATGTCGGGCTGGTAGATCGAGATGTGCGCGGGATAGCCGCACGCGCGGCCGGTCCAGTTCAGTTCGAGCAGCAGGTCGCCGTTCGCATCGCGGTAGTGGTAGGTGTCGACGGCTTTCGCATTGCGCAGCGCGTGATCGACGTCGGCACTCGCCTGCACGATGCGTGCGGTTTCGCCGTCGATGTGCGTGAGGCGCGGCAGGCCGTAGGGCGTCGGCCAGCGTTCGAGGACGATCACGCGATGGCCGGCGCGGCCCAGCATCGATGCGGCGACGAGGCCGGTCGGGCCGTAGCCGACGATGGCGACGTCACAGTGTTCGACGGTGCTGTCGCCGTGGGCGCTCGATTCGGTATTCATGCGGGGTGTCTCCATGACGGGGGCGTTTGTTGGTCTGTCGTGTGTTCGATTCAGCGCGCGGTCGAGCCGGGCAGGTTGCCGTCGAAGGCGTCCTGCAGCAGCGCGCGCAGGCCGTCGCGTTCGATCGGGCGCGGGTTCCAGTACGGATTGGCGGCCGCGAGATCGGCGGCGCGATCGAGGTCGGCTTCCTGCATGCCGATGGCCTTCAACGAGACCGGCGCGCCGTTGTCGAGCGCCAGTGCGTAGAGGCCGCGTGCGGCGTCGTTCGTGCCGATCGCGCGGGCGATCCGCTGCATCGCGTCCGGCGCGTGCGCGGCGTTGTACGCGAGCGCATGCGGCAGCACGACCGTGTGGGTCGGCGCGTGCGGCAGGTTGAAGCTGCCGCCGAGCGTATGACACAGCTTGTGGTGCAGCGCCATGCCGACGTTGCCGAGCACCATGCCGCACAACCACGCGCCGTAGAGCGCGTCGCTGCGCGCGTCGAGATCGGCGGGGTCGCGCCGCACGCCGGGCAGGCCGCGGGCGAGCGCGCGAATGCCTTCTTCGGCCACGAGGCTCATCACCGGATTCGCGTTGTTCGCGTAGAGGCCTTCCGCCGCGTGCGCGATCGCATTGAGGCCGCTCGTCACGGACAGCTCGACGGGCAGCGTGACGGTGAGCGCGGGATCGTAGATCACCGTTTTCGGCAGGACACGTGCATCGGAGCCCGTGCGCTTGAGGCCGCCTTCGGTGAGGCCGTAGATCGGCGTCATCTCGCTGCCGGCGTACGTGGTCGGTATCGCGAGGATCGGCAGGCTGCTTTCGAGTGCGATCGCCTTGCCGAGGCCGATCGTCGAGCCGCCGCCGATCGCGATCGCGCAGTCGGCATTGCACGATTTGGCGAACGCCTGCGCATCGCGGGCAATCTCGATCGGCACGTGCATCGTTGCGCGATCGTAGAGTCCGGCCGCGCGCGCACCGAGCCGCTCGACGATGCGTTGCGCGAGGTCGCGCTGTTCCGGCGTGCAGAGCACGATCGCGCGTTGCGCGCCCAGTTCCAGCACTTCGCGTTCGAGATGCTCGAGGCTGCCTGCGCCGAAGATCACACGGGCGGGGCGGGCCTGGTAGATGAAGTTCATGTCGTCGTCACTCCGTTGCGTAGTCGACCTGGTGGCGCGCGATGCGCAGGCCCGTCAGTGCGTCGCGTACGCGTGTGTGTTCGGGATGCGTCGCGTAAGCGTCGAGTGCTTCGCGCGACTCGAAGTCGGCGACGAGAATCAGGTCGCACGCGTAATCGGCCGCACTGAAATCCGCACCGACTTCGAGGTGCGTCATGCCCGGAATCCGGCCGCGCAGGCTTTCGAAGGCGGTCTTGACGGTGGTGCGTGCCACCGCGCGCTCGGGTTCGGTCGCGCCGGCGACGTTCCACATCACGACGTGGCGGATCATGCGGTGCGCTCCGCGGGATTGAGCACGAAGTCGTAATCGAGCGTGTAGAACGGCGTGTCCATGCGCGAGCCATCCGGTGCGATGCCGGGCGCGTGCCGCACCCAGTCCGCAACGAGCGTCGACCGTACGCCGAACACCGCATCGGAGTCGAGATAGCGGTCGCCGTCGCGGAACACGTGCGTGATCAGCGTTTCGTAGCCGCGCGCCTCGATCATGAAGTGCAGGTGCGCGGGGCGCCACGGATGACGGCCGAGCGCATCGAGCATCGCGCCGACGGGGCCGTCGTGCGGAATCGGATACGGTTCGGCGAGGATCGAGCGGAATGCGTAACGGCCGTCGGCGCCGGTGCGCAACCGGCCGCGCGCGCGGTGCGTGACCGAGCCGTCGTCGGCCGGGAGCTGCACGTCGTAGTGCCCGTCCTCGTCGGCTTGCCAGACTTCCAGCGATGCGTGCGCGATCGGCATGCCGTCGATGCCGCGCACATGGCCCGACACGAAGCAGGGCTCGCCGCAGGCGCCGTTCGCGATGTCGTCGAACATCCCGAAATCGCGGCTGCCTTCGACGTAAAACGGACCGAATACGGTCGCCTCCGTGCAGCCGGCCGGCTTCGCATGGTTCTGCGCGGTGACGAGGGTCGACAGCCCGAGCACGTCGGACAGCAGGATGAACTCCTGGCGCTTGTCGTCGGTGATGTGGCCCACCGCCGTCAGGAAACCGATCGCGGTCTGCCATTCGGCTTCGGTGAGCTTCGTCTCGCGGGCAAACGAGTGCAGGTGCTGGACGAGGCTGGTCATCACCGTGCGCAACCGCTCGTCGCGACAGCCGCCCAGCGACGCGATCACGGCCTGCGTGATGGTGTCTTCGTTGAGATTGCGCATAGGGGGTGTCTCCTGATGTCGTTGGATGGCGCGTTGACGTAACATTAATTCCTCCTTGAATCGTAAAAAAGATGGTTTGGAGGAGTTTTGTTCTCCGCCAAGTGGAAGAATCGAACGCATGGACAAGTGGACGCAGATCGAATTTTTCGTGCAGGTCGCCGAACTGGGCAGCCTGTCGAAGGCCGCCGAGCGGCTCGGGATGTCGAGCGCGGCGGCGAGCCGCTGCCTGAACGCGCTGGAGGAACGGCTGGGTGCGCGGCTCGTCGAGCGCACCACGCGGCGCCTGTGGCTGACCGACGCCGGGCATGAATATCACCGGCGCTGTGTCGCGATCCTGATGGAACTGTCGGAAGCCGATGCGGCGGTCAACGAAGCGAGCGTCAATCCGGCCGGCACGCTGCGCGTGACCGCTTCGGTCTCGTTCGCGTCGATCTATATCGCGCCCGCATTGCCCGAGTTCCACCGGCGCTATCCGAACCTGAACGTACAGATCGTCGCGGCGAACCGCTATCCGGATTTCATCGAGGCCGGCATCGACGTGGCGATCCGCACGCGCGAGCATGAAGCGGATTCGGGCATCACCGTGCGCAAGCTCGCCGAGACGCGGCGCGTGCTGGCCGCGTCGCCCGGGTATCTGGCGAAGCACGGCGCGCCGGTGACGCCCGATGCGCTGTGCGATCACCGGCTGCTGGTCTACAACCTCGCGAACGATCCGTACGTGCTGCATTTCCGCCACGGCGCGAAGAAGCAGTCGGTCACGATCAAGAGCGTGCTCGATGCGAACGAGGGGCAGGTGATCCGCGCCGCGGCGCTGGCCGGGCTCGGCATCCTGATCCAGCCGCTCTACATCATTCACGACGATATCGTCGCGGGGAAGCTGGTGCCGGTGCTCACCGACTGGCAACTGCCGGCGCTCACCGTCAACATCGCGTACCAGAGCCGCCGTCACCAGCCGGCGAAGATCCGCGTGTTCACCGAGTTCCTGATCGAACGGTTCGAACGCCTCGGGCTCGCGCGCAAATGGAAGGAAGTCGGCCGCTGATCGCAGGCCGGCGCTGCACCGTCGCGCATTTCTCCGTGTGACGGAGAACTGTTCTCCCGAACGTCGTCTTTTTCGCCGCTGTCGTGCGCTTTACATTGCGTCTCCCCGGGCCTGCGATGCCCGGCTCGCGATTACACGATAACAATCCGGTCTGGAGACGACATGAAATTCGCATTGCGACGGGTGCCGTTGGCACTCCTGATCGCCGGAGCCATTCAGGTTCCGGCGTCGGCCACGGAGAACGGGCAGATCAGCTATCCGTTCGGCGTCAACACGGTGCTGAACGGGCTGCTTCCGCCGCCCGGCAACACGCAGTACTTCAACTACGCGCTGTACTCGGCATCGAACCGGTTTGCCGGGCCGGACGGCGGCAGCGCGGTGCCGGGGTTCCACCTGAGCGTTGTCGCTGAGACGCCGCGCGTGGTCCACACCTGGGGCGCGACCTTCGGGCCGTTTTCGTTGTCGAGCAGCGCGATCGTACCGATCGTGCACCTGCATCTGTCGACGCCGGGCGGGACGGGAAACCGCACGTCGCTCGGCGACGTGATCCTCGAGCCGTTCATGCTCAACTATGCGAACGCCTCGAAGACCTTCTTCGCGTTCTTCTCGCCGTCGTTCGCGGTGCCGACCGGCGCGTATGCGGTGAACCGGATCGCGAACACGGGGCTGAACACGTATGCGTTCCTGCCGTACGTCAGCACGACCTGGTTTCCAGGCCGCGACTGGGAGATCTCGACGACCACGCTGCTGGAGCTGAATTCGCCGAACCATGCGACGCGGTACCACTCGGGGGCGGTCGCCGTGCTCGACTACCTGATCGGCTATTCGATCGACCGGCGCGTGCAGCTCGGCGTGCAGGGCACGCTCCTGAAGCAGTTCACCGACGATACGCAGGACGGCGTCAAGGTTGCGTCGGACGGCTTTCGCGGGCAATCGGTCGCGATCGGCCCGCAGCTGCGCTACATGTGGGGGCCGGCGTCGGGCGTGGTCGTGAAATACCAGCACGAGTTCGCGGTGCGCAACCGGCCGCAGGGCGACAAGCTCTGGGTGCAGTTCAGTTTCCCGTTGTAGGCGCGGCGCGCGACGCCCGTCGGCAGGGCGGTCGGCACAACCTGACAAATTCCTGACGGGTCGGGTTGATATTTTGTATCATCTGACGTTTTGCGTCGCCGGCCGCCCGGGCTACCGGTGTGGCCGCGCGCGGCGACTCCATACGAAGATCGATACGACGTGACGAAAACCAGGAACACGCCGGCGCGCGGGGAGCGGCACGCTGTCGCGCCGCGCCGGCCCACCCGCGCGTGGCGCGCACGCGGCTGCACGACCCTGCTGGGTTGCGCGATGGCGACCTCCGGCGCGATGGCCGCCGAAGCGGCCGCACCCGCGCCGGACGAGCGGCATG
>NZ_JAAGPB010001069.1:0-1131 GCF_017104585.1 Burkholderia sp. Ac-20392 | reverse complement strand
CAGCAGCGCCGCGTGCTCGGGGCAGTTCTCGGCCACCACCAGCACGCGATCGCCGGCGCGCACGCCGTCGTCGCGCAGCTCGCGCGCGAGCGCATCGGCCAGCGCGCCGACGTCCGCATAGCTCAGCGTGCGGTCGCCGAGATGAATGAACGGCCGCTCGGGGGCGTCGGTCAGCCAGCGATCCAGCAGTTCGTGAATGCGTTCGGCCATGCTCGCATCTCCTTGCATCGATCTCGATCGTGCACAGCGTGCCACGCTCACGCGAAACGCGTCAGGTCGTCCACACCGGCGCGGGTGGTGCGGAACCGGTTGACCGGGTGTTCGTCTTCCGCGTAACCGAACGAGATCGCGCAGATCATGTGCTGCGTATCGGGGATGTCGAAATAGTCGCGGACGAAATGTGCATGGCGGGCCAGCGCGCCCTGCGGCGTGGTGGCGACGCCGTGCGCATAGGCCGCGAGCAGGAACGACGACACGAAGCCGCCTGCGTCGACGAGTGCATACGGGCCCAGTTCCGCCGGCACCGTGACGATTGCCACGTGCGGCGCATCGAACAGGCGGAAGTTGCGGAATGCCTGCTCGGCGCTGCGCTCGCGGTCCTTCGGGCCGATGCCCAGCGACGCATAGAGCGCAATGCCGGCGCCACGCCGGCGCTCGGCGTAGATGCCCTGGTAGCTCGGCGGGAACGGCAGATCCGATTCGTTCTCCGGATGATCCTGGACCCGCTGCATCAGCGCGTCGCGAAAGCGCTCGGTGCTTTCGGCGGTTTCGGTGATCACGAGTTGCCACGGTTGCACGTTGCACCACGACGCCGAGCGGCTGGCCATGGCGACGATGCTGCGGATCAGCTCGACGTCCAGCGCGTCGTGCCGGTACGCGCGACAGGTGGAGCGGCCGCTCGTCAGGCGATCCAGCGCCGCGAGTTCGGGAGTAGGGGTGGTCATGTCAGTCAAGTCTCAGATGAAGGTGCCTCGCGCACGACAGGCGTCGATCTGCGCGTCGGGCAGCCAGCCCTGCAGCGCGGCGATCGCGTTGTCGGTCGTCGGTGCCGCGGGCGCGTCGGGCCGTGCGGCCGGCGTGCGCGAAAAGCGCGGGCCGGGCAGATCGGAAGAGCACAGGTCGGGAATCCAG
>NZ_JAAGPB010001068.1:0-250 GCF_017104585.1 Burkholderia sp. Ac-20392 | reverse complement strand
ATATCTACAATGTCTGCGTTACGAGAGGTGAAGCAGCGAGTTGAGTCTACGAGTACACTCGATTGTCTGGCATGGGCACTATGTTCAGGAACTCTGGTTGCCGACACGATGACATGTCAGCAGACCGATCGGTAGATGGAGTATCGACTGCGCCTAGGTTGTATGTGAGTGTGAGGGATTTTTTGTTTTGATACACTACGTCTACTATTTTATGTTTTTTTTTTTTTTTTTTTAATGATCCGCCCACCCC
>NZ_JAAGPB010001067.1:0-831 GCF_017104585.1 Burkholderia sp. Ac-20392 | reverse complement strand
GAGTGGATGGCGACGTCCGAGATCGGCTTCCGCACGCGCCAGCGCCGGCGACAGCGCGTCGTCGGCCAGCCGGACCTGGCCCTCGCGCAGGTAGCTCAGGCCCGTGATCAGTTCGCCCCAGCGCGCGACATAGCCAAACCCGGCCACCGTTTCGCCGCGCGGCGCCGCGTGCTGGAAACGGCGCGCCTGCGCGGGTTCGCCGACGATGATCGCGCGCGCCGACAGCCGGTTCGCGTGCATTTGCGCGAGCCAGGTCGCCGCCGGTGGCGTGAAGTCGGCCCACGGTTCGAACAGCTCGACGAAGTGGTCGATTTCGTCGGCGTAATACGCGGCCGCGCTGAGGATCAGCGCGCATTCGTAGCGCATCGCCGCGGGCGTGCCGGGATCCGCGAGGATGCCCGCGATCTGGCGCTGCGCCTCGACATGGCGCTCGCCGAGCGCCAGCGCCCATGCCACCGCGACGCGTAGCGTCGGGCGCTTGTCGAGCTCCGCATCGGGCAGCAGCGCGAGCCAGTCGAGCACGTCGTTGATGCGACCCTGCTTGATCGCGTCCTCGAGGCAGCGCTGCGCGAGCGCGTAGGCCACATCGAACTGGCCGGCCGCATACGCGTGGCGGGCGGCTTCCTCGGTCATCCCGTGCGCGTCGAGCCACGCGGCCGCACGCGCATGCAGCGCGCTGCGCTCGGCTTCCGGGCCCGCGGCCAAGCGGTCGCGCAGCGTGTCGCGCACGAGCGGATGCAGCCGGCACCAATCCGAATCGTCCGACGCAATGAACAGCGGCGTGTCGCGTGCGAGCCGCGCGAGACGGTCGGGCGCGTCCGCGTCGTCGAG
>NZ_JAAGPB010001066.1:0-1016 GCF_017104585.1 Burkholderia sp. Ac-20392 | reverse complement strand
ACAGCTGGTCGGTTTCGACGCCGGCCGCATGCAGCGCGTCGAGACCGTCGGCGAGGCCGAGCGTCACGCCTTCGAGCACCGCGTAGCCGAGGTGCGCGCGTTCGGTCGCATGCGTCATCCCGAAGAACACGCCCTGCGCGTACGGGTCGTTGTGCGGCGTGCGCTCGCCGGACAGGTAGGGCAGGAACAGCGGCGCCGTCGCGAGCGCGCCGGCGTCGAGCGACTCGACTTCGGCGAGCAGTGCGGGCTCGTCGGTGCCGGTCAGCTTGCAGACCCAGCGCAGGCAGCTCGCAGCCGACAGCACGACGCTCATCAATTGCCAGCGATCGGGAATCGCATGGCAGAACGCATGCACGGCCGATGCGGGGTTCGGCATGAAGCGATCGCCGACCACGCTCAGCACGCCCGACGTGCCGAGCGATACGAAGCCGTCGCCTGCATGGATCGCGCCGATGCCGAGCGCGCTCGTCGCGTTGTCGCCACCGCCGCCGGCCACCACGACGGCTTCCGACAGCCCGAGTTCGCGTGCGATGTCGGCACGCAGCGTGCCGGACGGCGCATTGCCTTCGACGATGCGCGGCATCTGGTCACGCGTCATCCCGCATGCGGCGAGCAGCGCGTCGGACCAGTCGCGGCGCGCGACGTCGAGCCACAGCGTGCCGGCCGCGTCCGACGGATCGGACACCTTCGCGCCGGTCAGCCGGAACCGCAGGTAATCCTTCGGCATCAGCACGCAGGCGGTCGCTGCGAACACGTCGGGTTCGTGCTTCGCGACCCACAGCAGTTTCGGCGCGGTGAAGCCCGGCATCGCGAGATTGCCGGCCAGTGCGTGGAGATCGGGCGCGCGTTCGGTGAGCAGCGCGCATTCGTCGGCGCTGCGCATGTCGTTCCACAGGATCGCGGGGCGCAGCACGCGGTCGTCGAGCCCGAGCAGCACGGCGCCGTGCATCTGGCCCGACAGGCCGATGCCGCGCACGGCCGCGAATGCCTGACGGTGCCGCTCGCGCAGGGTCGCG
>NZ_JAAGPB010001065.1:0-241 GCF_017104585.1 Burkholderia sp. Ac-20392 | reverse complement strand
AGTCGGCTACATATCGAGTGTGAGCGACGTGTAGACGACTGAGTGAAGGCGAAGAGTGTGCGGGATGACGTATGAGTCTGAACAGTAGATGCGGAGACGCACAGCAGACGCGGTCAAAAGGATTGGCACTGTAGGGAGCAGAGAAGAGCAGGGAGAGCGAGTGTCTTGCGTGTCGCAGGCGTCGTGTCTATATAGCTATCACAGCGTACCGAATGAGAGTATTTTTTTTTTTTAATGGTCC
>NZ_JAAGPB010001064.1:0-697 GCF_017104585.1 Burkholderia sp. Ac-20392 | reverse complement strand
GAGTTCGACGTATTCACCACGCACCGGCGAGAACACGCCGTAGTGCGGGTGGATCGGCGCGCCGCCGAGCGCCGGGATCGGCACGCCCTTCTTGCGCCATTCATGCGCGCCGACGAGGCCGAGCAGTTCGCGCAACGACACGACCGACGGCGCGCCGCCGGGCCCGTACGCCTCTTCGCACGCCGCGCGCACGTCAGGCGCACGGCGCAGCGGGATCGTGTAGTCGGCATCGAGCGGGATCAGCAGCATGCCGAGCGTGCGGGCACGCTGCGACTGCGCGAGACGATGCAGGTTGAATGCATCGACGCCGGCCGCGGCTTTCGCCTTCTTCGGCTTGCGCTCGACACGGCGCGCCATCGCCTGCACGAGCTGGCGCGCATTCTGGAAGTCGCCCTGCCAGACGAGCGCGGTGCCCTCGCACGCAAGGCGGTAGGCCGCGTCGGCGGTGAGGCGGTCGTCAGCGGGCACCGCGCGCTTCGGCGGTTGCACGCCGGCTTCGGAGCGCCAGCGCACGGCATGATCGGCGCCGTCGGCGTCGGTCCAGTGGAAAACAGGGAAATCGGTCACGCGAACTCGGTTACGGTTGGCTTCAACGGGCGGCGCGACCGTTTTTCGGGCGCCGCGCGGCTCACACCATACCGCGCTTTGCCCGCGCGGCAAAGCGCGGGGCGGTGGCCCGCGGCACGCTCCACCGCGA
>NZ_JAAGPB010001063.1:0-985 GCF_017104585.1 Burkholderia sp. Ac-20392 | reverse complement strand
CGGCCTCGGCGCGGCCGCGACGATGGTGTTCATCTCGGTCGTGACGGAACTCAACGCGACGCTGCTGCTGTCGCCGATCGGCACCCGCACGCTCGCGACGCAGGTGTGGAGCGACACGGCGACGCTCGCATTCGCCGCCGCGGCGCCCTATGCGGCGCTGCTCGTCGCGCTGTCGCTCGGCGCATCGGGACTGCTGTTCCTGCTGCTCGGCCGCGCGTCGGTGCGCGACTGAGCGTCGCCCTTTACCCCGGAACCGCCCATGAGCGAACTACGCATCCACGGCCTGTCGAAATCGTTCGGATCGCATACCGTCCTGCACGACATCGATCTCACGGTGCGTCGCGGCTCGCGCCTCGCGCTGCTCGGCCCGTCCGGCAGCGGCAAGACCACCCTGCTGCGCGTGCTGTGCGGCTTCGAGCGCGCCGAGCGCGGCACCGTCGAGATCGACGGCCGCCGCGTGGCCGCGCCCGACGTGCACCTGCCGCCCGAACAGCGCCGGATCGGCTACGTGCCGCAGGAAGGTGCGCTGTTTCCGCATCTGTCGGTGGCCGACAACATCGCATTCGGGCTGCCGCGCGCGGCGCGGCGGCGCCATCATCGCGTCGACGAACTGCTCGAGATGGTCGGCCTGCCCGCGTCGTATGCGAGCCGCGCGCCGCAGCAGCTGTCCGGCGGACAGCAGCAACGTGTCGCACTCGCACGCGCGCTCGCGCCCGAGCCGTCGCTCGTGATCCTCGACGAACCGTTCTCCGCGCTCGACACGTCGCTGCGCCACGAAACGCGCAGCGCGGTCGCGGATGCACTCGCGGCAGCGGGCGCGACATCGGTGCTCGTCACGCACGACCAGCCCGAGGCGATGACGCTCGGCGACGAAGTGGCGGTGATGTGGCACGGCCGGCTCGTGCAGACGGCCGTGCCGCAGACGCTGTACCGGCAGCCCGTCACGCGCGCCGTCGCGTCGTTCGTCGGGCAGGGCGCGCGGCTG
>NZ_JAAGPB010001062.1:0-851 GCF_017104585.1 Burkholderia sp. Ac-20392 | reverse complement strand
GACCACCACGCGGGCCCGTGCGCCGCGCGACAGCGCGACGATGTCGGCCGCGTGCGCGTCACCGGCAAAGCCGCCGAGCTGGAATTTCACGAAGCGCGCGCCGAGCGCGTCGGCTTCGGCCAGCGCGCTGCGCAATGCGTCCGCATCGAGCGCACCCGTTTCCGTGTACAGGTTGGCCGGCGTCGAAAACACCGACCACAACCCGTGGCTGGCCAGTTGCGCGCCGAGCGCAGCCAGCGCGCCAGGCGCGGCTTCCGCTTCCGACGCGAACAGTTCGCGCCGCACCTCGAAGCCGGTCGCACCGGATGCCGCCGCGGTCGCGATGAATGCGCTGTGGCCCTCCTGACGCACGCGGTCCATCCCGAATGCGCTCGCCACGATCACGATGTCTGTCATTTTGCCCTTTTTCCCCGGAATGGAACCGGTTCCATTTGCTTGAGACGGATGGTGCGCTTCGTGTCAGACCCACGCCATAGAGGAAATCCCTAAGACGGGGCACGACGCAAACGCGCGCCTGACGGCAAGCATCGCGCGTTCCCGGGCCGGGTTCGGCCGCTCAGGCGATGTCGTGTGCGAGGCTCATTTCGAGGAATTGGGCGGCGACCCGCGACGGCGCGCCGCCGTGCGGCACGAGGATGGAGAAGTGACGCGTGAGCGGCGCCGGTGCGAGCGAGCGCAGGACGAGCGCGGCATCGTCGTGACGCAGCGACATGGCGGACACGAACCCGACGCCCATCCCGGCCCGCACGGCTTCCTTGACGGCCTCGACGCCCGCGATCTCGAACGCGACGCGCATCGGCGCCGCGCCTTGCGCAAACGCGCGCTCGACGAGTTGCCGCACGGCGGAGCCA
>NZ_JAAGPB010001061.1:0-1022 GCF_017104585.1 Burkholderia sp. Ac-20392 | reverse complement strand
CTGCGCGAGCACCGCTTTCGCATCGTCGAGCACCGGCGTCGCGGCGTCGGCCGCAGCCGCATCGCCGTCGCGCTCGGCCGCGAAGCCCGCATCGACGTCGACGAGCTGCGGCCGGTGCTCGACGACATACGCGCAGGTGACTTCGCCGCCGGACGCCGCCGCGATCCGGATCGCCTCGTTCAGCGCGAGACGCGCACTCGGGCTGCCGTCGAGCCCGACGAAAATCCGCTTGTACATGGTCCGTCCCTCCGACCGGGCACGCATCGCGCGTTGCGCGACGGCGGCCCGTTATCGCCACCCGGCCCGGTGCCAGGCGGCCTGCCGAATAGTCTGCCCCACGTGCCGACGCGCCCGTTGATGCGCGTCAAGCGCGGCCGGCGCGCCCGCTGCTTCACGCCGGTTGCCGCAATTTCTAGTGACCCCATTACAAAAACCGTGTAAATCGCGCACAATTTCATCTTGAAAATAGACGTTGCATGCAGCCGGTGCGAGTTTTGTCCGGTTTTGCTGCGCTGCCGAGTGCCCACGGCAGCCCCGACAACAGAATGGCTATCGAATGACCGCAAGTGGAACCCCGACGCGTGATGCCCGAGGGCCCACGCGCCTCCAGATCATGTTACGCCAGCCGCTCGCGGCCGGCGTCGTTGCGCTGTGCGCGGGCGCGGCGCTGTCGCTCGGCGTCGCGCTGCTCGTGCGCGAGCAGTGGCAAGGCGCCGTCCATACGCGTTTCGAACGCCGCACGACGCATGTGACCGCGATGCTCCGCCACGAGCTGCAATCCGGCGTGGCCGTGCTCGAAGGCGCGCGCGGTGCGTACAGCCTCGTCCCGGGCATGACGCCCGAGCAATGGCGCCGGTATGCGGACATGCTCGACCTCGACAGCAGCCGCTCGCCGGTCCGTCAGATCGGCTATGCGCCGCTGCCGCCTGCGACACGCACTGCGCTCGCCGGCGCGAAGCCGATGCCGGTCGGCACGCTCGCGACCGCCGCGCTCAGCGCACCGGCGTTGAATTCGCCCGTCG
>NZ_JAAGPB010001060.1:0-1158 GCF_017104585.1 Burkholderia sp. Ac-20392 | reverse complement strand
CGTCGTGCGACAGCGCGACGGCGGGCGGCGCGGCGTGTGTGTCCACCGTCATCCGCCGCGCGCGCGGAGGCCCTGTTCGCGGATCTGTTCGAGCGTCGCGGCCGGCGTGCTGGCGTCCTGCGGGATGCGGATCTCGATCAGCGCGGGCAGCCCGCAGGTCAGCGCGCGTTCGAGCGCGGGCGCGAAATCGGCGGTGCGCTCGACGGTCTCGCCATGTGCGCCGAACGCGCGCGCATACGCGGCGAAATCGGGATTCGTGAGCCCCGTGCCGTGCACGCGCCCCGGGTAGTTGCGCTCCTGATGCATGCGGATCGTGCCGAAATGCCCGTTGTTGACGACGATCACGACGATGTTCAGCCCGTACTGCATCGCGGTCGCGAGCTCGTTGCCGGCCATCATGAAGCAGCCGTCGCCCGCGAGCGCGACGACGGCGCGCGACGGGTACAGCGACTTCGCGGCAAGCGCGGCCGGTACGCCGTAGCCCATCGCGCCGCTGGTCGGTGCGAGCTGCGAGCGGAAGTGCCGGTACGCGAAGTGGCGATGCAGCCAGATCGCATAGTTGCCGGCGCCGTTGGTGAGGATCGCGTCATGCGGCAGGCGCTCGCGCAACTGCACCATCACGTCGCCGAGCTGGACGTCGCCGGGCATCGGCAGCGGCGCATGCCATTCGCGATACGCGCGATGCGCGTCGGCGGCGGTGCCGGCCCACGCGGGGTGCTCGGGCGCCTCGAGCGCGGCGAGCGGCGCGGCGATCTCGGGCATCCCGGACACGATCGGCAAGTCGGCCGCATACACGCGGCCGAGCTCGTCCGCGCCCTGGTGTACGTGGATCAGCGTCTGGCGCGTCTTCGGGATGTCGAGCAGCGTGTAGCCGCCGGTCGTCGCTTCGCCGAGACGCGGCCCGATCACGAGCAGCAGGTCGGCGTCGCGGATGCGCTTCGCGAGCGCGGGGTTGATCCCGAGCCCGACGTCGCCCGCGTAGTTCGGGTGCGCGTTGTCGATCGTGTCCTGGTAGCGGAACGCACAGGCCACCGGCAACTGCCAGCGCTCGACGAAGGTGCGCAGGTTCGCGCACGCGTCGGGCGTCCAGCCGCTGCCGCCGACGATCGCGAACGGCCGCTCGGCGCGCGCGAGCCGCTCGCGCAACTCGTCGACCCG
>NZ_JAAGPB010001059.1:0-1010 GCF_017104585.1 Burkholderia sp. Ac-20392 | reverse complement strand
CGGCCCCCTTCCATCATCCGGTCGAGTGCGTCGACGAGCGCGCGCTCGGGCCGCCGCGCATGCACGCCGGCCGGTTCACCGCCGCTGCGCCAGCCGGGCCGCACACCACGCACGAACAGGTACAGGTAGCCCGCGATGTGCGTGTCGTAGTCGTAGTCGGGCAGCCGCCCGCGCAGGTAGCGATGCAGTGCAACCGTATAGAGCAGCGCCTGCAGGTGATACGCGTGATCGGCCATCGCGACGTCGAGCGCACGCGGGCCGTAGGCGTCCGGCGTCGTGCCGAGATGGTTCGACTTCCAGTCGACGATCCAGAAGCGGCCGTCGTGTTCGACGATCATGTCGATGAAACCCTTGATGAAACCGGCGAGCATGCCCGCCTCCAGTGCAACGTCCGGATAGCCGTGCGCGACCAGCAGGCGGCGCAGGGCCATCAGGTCGAGCGCGGGCGCCGGGAACAGGAAACCCATTTCGTCGAGCCGCTTCGCCGGATCGAGATCGGCGAGCCGCATCCCCGGGACGAGCTCGGTGCGCACGACATCGTCGACCAGTTGCACCATCATCGCCGGCAGACGCGTCGCGAGTTCGGGCTCGGCCTCGACCGGCCGGTCGTGCAGTGCGCCGAGCGCGGCCCTGGGCCACGACTCGGGCTCGGTGAACCGGCTGAGTTCGAACAGGCGGTGCAGGCACTCGCCGGCCGCCGCGCCGCGCGGGAACACGAGGATATCGTCATCAGGCGGTTCGGGTGCGACCGGATCGGCCAATAGCCACTCGCCATCCGGCGCCACTGCGGCAAGCGCATCGTGATCGGGGCGCAATTCGTCATCGGGCACGGCCGCGACGCCCGCCTCCTCGCGTGCCATCGACGCGGTCAGCGAACTGAAGCTCGCCATCCGCCACGCATCGCGCAGCATGCGCGTCGCATGGCGCGCCGCGAGCGTCTGCGATGCGTCGTGCCCGGCCGCGAGACGCTCGGGGCGCGCTGGTGCAGGCAGCGGCGCGACGCTCACGGG
>NZ_JAAGPB010001058.1:0-985 GCF_017104585.1 Burkholderia sp. Ac-20392 | reverse complement strand
CCGTACCGGCCGGGTCGCTCGCACCGGTCGCCGAAAGCGCCGCACCGACGCTGGAAGATGCGCAGGCGCTGGCGAATGCCGGCGCGTTCGACGAGGCCGAGCGCGTGCTCGCGCAGTTCTCGGCGCGCGTCGGGCCGCATGCCGATGCGTTCTACCTGAACGGGCTGATCGCGGATGCGCGCGGACGCGCCGCGGAAGCCGGCGACTTCTACCGGAAGGCGCTGTACCTGCGGCCCACGCACCACGAAGCGCTGACCCATCTGGCGACGCTGCTCGACGTCGGCGGCGATCGCGCGGGCGCGCAATGGCTGCTCGAGCGCGCACGGCGCTCGGCCGGCTGACATGACTACGGGTTGGGGACCGACACCGCGATGACCAGAGGATTTGATGAACCGCGCCGCCGCTGCCTTTGACGAAACGACGATCGACGTCGACGATTGCTGGAACCGGATCGGCACGCGCGGCGACCGCACGTGCGAGCGGCTGAACGACTGCCTGCGCTGCCTGAACTGCCCGGTGTACGCGTATCACGCGGCGAAGCTGCTCGAGCGTCCGCTCGACGGCGCCGAGATGGCCGACGCGACGCGCCGGATGAGCGCGCCCGCCGCGCCGCACGTGCACGACGCCGATGCCGATGCCGATGCACACCACGCGGCGCTGGCGTTCCGCGTGGCCGGCGAATGGCTCGCGCTGCCGATCGGCGTGCTGCGCGAGATCGCCGGCACGCGCCCGATCCATTCGCTGCCGCATCGCCGCAATTCGGCCGTGCGCGGCGTGGTCAACATCCGCGGCACGCTGCGCATCGCGATCTCGATCGGCGCGCTGCTCGGCCTCGATGCCGGCAAGGGCGGCAGCGGCGGTGACGAGACCGGAAGAGCGGCGGGGAGGGAAAGAGGTTAGTACTCGGCATAGATTTGGGGTGTCGCCGTATTGTTAAAAAAACAATTATGATACTATGTGACCATCCGCGCCGTCGCTTCGCCTT
>NZ_JAAGPB010000104.1:0-21151 GCF_017104585.1 Burkholderia sp. Ac-20392 | reverse complement strand
CGCCGCCGGCAGTGGCGCGGAGCGTCGATGCTTCGCCGGTTCGCGAGCCGGCCGCCGCCCCGGCGCGTCGAGGCGACGACGGCGATCGCGCGCCAGCACCGGTTACGCCGGTTGCGTCGACCGACACGATGCCGCCGATGGACGACATGCCGCCTGCCGGACCCGACGATTTCGCGTGGTTCGATGCGGCGCCGCCGGGCGCTCCCGTGCCGGTGGCCGAATCGCGTCCCGTTGGTACGCCGGTTGCCGCGCTCGACTGGGATGCGCTGGCCGCGCGCGTGGCCGACTGCACGCTGTGCCGTCTGTGCGAGAAGCGGACCAACACCGTGTTCGGCGTCGGCGACCGCGAAGCGGACTGGATGCTGATCGGCGAAGCGCCGGGCGAGAACGAGGACAAGCAGGGCGAGCCGTTCGTCGGCCAGGCCGGCAAGCTGCTCGACAACATGTTGCAGTCGCTGTCGCTCAAGCGCGGCGACAACGTGTACATCGCGAACGTGATCAAGTGCCGGCCGCCCGGCAACCGCAACCCGGAGCCGGACGAAGTCGCGAGCTGCGAGCCTTATCTGCAGCGCCAGGTCGCACTCGTGAAGCCGAAGCTGATCGTCGCGCTCGGCCGCTTCGCTGCGCAGACGCTGCTGAAGACGGATGCGAGCATTGCGTCGCTGCGCGGCCGCGTGCATGCGTACGAAGGCGTGCCGGTGATCGTGACCTACCATCCGGCGTACCTGCTTCGCAGCCTGCAGGACAAGTCGAAGGCATGGGCCGACCTGTGCCTCGCACGCGACACGTTCCAGCGCGCGGAAGGCGGCGACGCGAACGGGCCGGCCGGGCAATGACGACCGGCGCGGCGTTCGCATTCGTCGATACGCTGCACGACGTCGCGGTTCGGGATCTGGGCTGGCTGCTGGCCAGCCCGAGCCTGCTCACCGCGGTGCCGGACGCGCCGCTTGCGCGCCCGTGGCTGGATGCGCCGGGGCAGGCGGCCGTCGAAGCATGGCTCGCCGCGCTCGATGCGCAGCCCGAGCCGCTGCATCGCGCGCTCGACGGCTTCCGGCCCACCCGGCTCGGCCGTTACGCCGAATGCCTGCTCGAGTATTTCCTGACACACGGGCCGTCGCTGCGGCTCGTCGCGGCCAATCTGCCGCTGCGCAGCAACGGCAAGACGCTCGGCGAAGTCGATTTTCTCGTCGATGCACCGGACGGGCAGCGCCTGCACTGGGAACTCGCGGTGAAGTGCTACCTGTGCGCGCCGGTGCAGGCCGGCGCTTCGCTCGCCGATTTCGTCGGCCCCAACCTCGTCGACCGGTTCGACCGCAAGCGCATCCGGCTACTCGAGCATCAGCTTCGGCTCGGCGATCGCGACGGGTTCGCGCGGCTCGGCTACGGCGCGCCGTCCGATGCGCAGATGTTCATCAAGGGCTGGTTGTTCTATCCGCACGGCGCGCCGTTGCCGCCGGTGTCCGCAGAAATCGCGCCGGATCACCCGCACGGCTTCTGGCTGACTCATGCGCAGTGGCCAGCCTGGGCGGCCGAGCAGCGTGCCGGTGTCGCGTGGAGCGTGTTGCCGCGGCTTGCGTGGCTCGCGCCGCGACGCGCTGCCGCCGATAGCGGATTCGACCCCGAACCGCTGGCGGCCGCTCTGGAACTGCCGTCCATACTGACGGCACGTGAGGCTCCCGCGCTGATCGGCATTCATGAAAAGGGCAGTGACGGCACGTGGCGCGAAATGGCACGCGGCTTCGTCGTGACGGACGACTGGCCGACGCGTGCGGAGGCGTTCGCTGCGCAGGATCACTGACGCCGCGTCAGCCGGCGCTCACCACCAGCGATGGAAGTGATGGACGGGGCCGACGCCGTGACCGACGTCGAGGTGGCCGCTCGCGGCGATCGCACCGGTCAGGTAGGTCTTGGCTTCGCGTACCGCGCTTTCGAGGTCGGGCTGCTGCGGCAGCAGCGCGGCGATCGCCGACGACAGCGTGCAGCCGGTGCCATGCGTGTTGCTGACCGGCACGCGTGCGCCGTCCAGCCGCACGGTGCGGGTCGCTTCGACGAGCCAGTCGGGGCTCGCGGACGCGTCGGGCAGGTGGCCGCCTTTCATCAGCACGGCGCGCGCCCCCGTCTGCAGCAATGCCTGGCCTTGCCGGACCATGTCGTCTTCGGTGGTTGCGGGCACATCGTTCAGCAGCGCGGCTGCTTCGGGCAGATTCGGCGTCACGACTGTCGCGAGCGGCAGCAGCAGATCGCGCAACGCGTCGACGGCGTCGGGCGCGAGCAGCGCGTGCGAGCTCTTGGAAATCATCACCGTGTCGAGCACGACGAAGCGCGGCGCGTATCGGCGCAGCGCGTCGGCGACCGCGTGCACGATCGCCGCGTTCGCGAGCATCCCGATCTTGACCGCATCGATGCGGATATCGCCGAACACCGCATCGAGTTGCGCGGTCACGAACGCGGCATCCGGCGCATGCACGCCTGTCACGCCGCGCGTGTTCTGCGCGGTCAGCGCCGTGATCACGCTCGCGCCATACGCGCCGAGCGCGGAAAAGGTCTTCAGGTCGGCCTGGATGCCTGCGCCGCCGCCCGAATCGGAGCCGGCGATCGTCAGGATGTTGGGTATCGGGTGCGTCATGAGGGCAACGCGCCGGTTCGAGAACCGGCGCCGGCGGACGGAAACGGGAAGTGTAGCGTCAGTGCCGCGATTCGCCGATCAGCGCGACCGAGTCGAACTGACGCTGGTTCGCCTGGTGGCGGCGCATCACGAGCCACATCGTCAGGCAGACGAACGTGCCGAACAGCACGATCACGACGCCGACCGGCACGTCGAGCCACACGAGCACCGCATACAGGCACAGCATCACGAGCACCGACAGGTTCTCGTTGAAGTTCTGCACCGCGATCGAGTGGCCGGCCGACAGCAGCACGTGGCCGCGATGCTGCAGCAGCGCGTTCATCGGAACGACGAAGTAGCCGGACAACGCGCCGACGCACATCAGGAAGATGTACGCGATGATCAGGTACACGGGCATCCGCAGGTGGCCGATGTGCACGGCCCAGTGCGACGGGAACAGGTCGCGCGTGTAGAACGCCATCAGCATCACCGCGATGCCCATGATGATGCCGACGGGCAGCACGGTCAGCGACTTCTTCAACGGGATCCGCGCGGCAGCGGCGATTGCGCCGGCCGCGACGCCGACGGCGACCACGGCCTGCAGGATCGCGCCTTCCGACAGCGACATGCCGAGCGACACTTCAGCCCACTTCAGCACGATGAACTGCAGCGTCGCGCCCGCGCCCCAGAACAGCGTCGTGACTGCCAGCGAGATCTGGCCGAGCTTGTCGCGCCACAGCACCATGAAGCAGTCGGCGAAATCGGTGAGGAGCTTGACCGGGCCGCGTTCCTGCTTCGGGTAGCGGGCGCCGGTATCGGGGATGCGCAGGTTGAACAGCGCGGCGATCACGTAGATCGCCATGATGATCGCCATTGCCGCTTCGGCGGGCGTGCCGATCCAGGCGGGCGTGTGTGCGATCACGTGCGATGCGATGTGCGGGCTGATCAGCGCGCCGCCCAGCACGGTGCCGAGAATGATCGAGCTGACGGTCGTGCCTTCGATCCAGCCGTTCGCGGCGACCAGCCGGTCGGCCGGCAGCAGCTCGGTGAGGATGCCGTATTTCGCGGGCGAATAGGCCGCCGCGCCGAAACCGACGATCCCGTACGCGATCAGCGGGTGGGCGCCGAACAGCATGATCATGCAGCCGACGACCTTGATCGAGTTGGTGATGAACATCACGCGGCCCTTCGGGCGCGAATCCGCGAAGGCGCCGACATAGGCCGCCAGCACCACATAGGACAACACGAAGAACAGCTTCAACAGCGGTGTCATCCAGTTGGGGGCGTGGAGGTCTTTCAGCAGGGCGATGGCGGCGATGAGGAGCGCATTGTCGGCCAGCGACGAGAAAAACTGCGCGGCCATGATGGTGTAAAAACCTTTTTTCATCTGATGCGATGCTTTCGTCGCTGCGGCAGGGCCGCGTAGGCCGCCTGGTATGCGATCGGCTTATTCCGTTCGAAATGGGTTGTGCGCACGGCTTTATAACATGAAAATACGCCAATTCGGACTAGCAAGATTCCCCGATCGTTCCGCAAATTGTCGGCTTCAGTGCTCAAAAGGCGCGGTAAGCTGATGATTCGCAAGCGTCTTTACGTAAATTTCCCATGCCGCGCCCGATCTCCGCCACCATCCATACCGCCGCTCTCGCGAACAATCTCTCCGTCGTCCGCCGCTTTGCCGGCCCGTCCAAGGTCTGGGCGGTCGTCAAGGCCAACGCGTACGGTCACGGTCTCGCGCGTGCGTTTCCCGGCCTGCGCGGCACCGACGGCTTCGGCCTGCTCGACCTCGACGAGGCCGTCAAGCTGCGCGAGCTCGGCTGGGCCGGTCCGATCCTGCTGCTCGAAGGGTTCTTCCGCTCGACCGACATCGACGTGATCGACCGCTACAGCCTGACGACGACCGTCCACAACGACGAGCAGATGCGGATGCTGGAAACGGCGCGGCTGTCGAAGCCCGTCAACGTGCAGCTCAAGATGAACAGCGGGATGAACCGGCTCGGCTACCTGCCGGAAAAATACCGCGCCGCATGGGAGCGCGCCCGCGCGTGCCACGGCATCGGCCAGATCACGTTGATGACCCATTTTTCGGATGCGGACAACGAGCGCGGCGTCGCCGAGCAGCTCGCGACGTTCGAGCGCGGCGCGGAAAACATTGCCGGCGCACGCAGCCTCGCGAACTCCGCGGCCGTGCTGTGGCATCCGGACACGCACTTCGACTGGGTGCGCCCGGGGATCGTGCTGTACGGCGCGTCGCCGTCCGGGCTGTCGTCCGACATCGCCGATACCGGGCTGAAGCCTGCGATGACGCTCGCGTCCGAGCTGATCGCGGTGCAGACGATCGGGAAGGGCCAGGCCATCGGCTATGGCTCGACGTTCTCCGCGCAGGCGCCGATGCGGATCGGCGTGGTCGCGTGCGGTTACGCGGACGGCTATCCGCGGGTCGCGCCCGAAGGCACGCCCGTGATCGTCGACGGCATCCGCACGCGGATCGTCGGTCGCGTATCGATGGACATGATTACCGTCGACCTGTCACCGTGCCCGCAGGCCGGTGTCGGCGCGCGCGTCGAGCTGTGGGGCAACGCGCTGCCGATCGACGACGTCGCTCGCCATTGCGGCACGATCGGTTACGAGCTGATGTGTGCGGTCGCCGGCCGCGTGCCCGTGCGCGCGGAATAAGGACGTTGCGCGTGGCCAAACAGAAAACCGTATACGTCTGCAGCGAGTGCGGCGGACAGACCCCGAAGTGGCAGGGCCAATGCCCGTCGTGCCAGGCCTGGAACACGCTGGTTGAATCGGTCGCCGAGGCGCCGGCTGCCCATCGTTTCCAGTCGCTCGCGAAGCGGGCGCCCGTCCAGCGTCTCGTCGACATCGAAGCGGCCGACGTGCCGCGCTTCTCGACCGGCATCGGTGAATTCGACCGCGTGCTCGGCGGTGGGCTGGTCCCGGGCGGCGTCGTGCTGATCGGCGGCGATCCCGGCATCGGCAAGTCGACGCTGCTGTTGCAGTCGCTCGCGGATATCGCGAGCGAGCGGCGCGCGCTCTATATCAGCGGTGAGGAATCGGCCGCGCAGATCGCATTGCGTGCGCAACGGCTGGCGCTGCTCGACGGCGGTGCGCCGGCGGATGAGCTGAAGCTGCTCGCCGAGATCCAGCTCGAGAAGATCCAGGCCGCGATCGATGCGGAGCGGCCGGACGTGGCCGTGATCGACTCGATCCAGACCGTCTATTCGGAAGCGCTCACGTCGGCGCCGGGCTCGGTCGCGCAGGTGCGCGAGTGCGCGGCGCAGCTCACGCGCATCGCGAAGCAGTCGGGCACCGCGATCATCATGGTCGGGCACGTGACGAAGGAGGGCAACCTGGCCGGCCCGCGCGTGCTCGAGCACATCGTCGACACGGTGCTGTACTTCGAAGGCGACACGCATTCGTCGTTCCGGCTCGTGCGTGCGTTCAAGAACCGCTTCGGTGCGGTCAACGAACTCGGCGTGTTCGCGATGACCGAGCGCGGGCTGCGCGGCGTCGCGAATCCGTCCGCGCTGTTCCTGTCGCAGCACGAGCAGGTCGTGCCCGGTTCGTGCGTGCTCGTCACGCAGGAAGGTACGCGCCCGCTGCTCGTCGAAGTCCAGGCGCTCGTCGATACGGCGCACGTGCCGAACCCGCGCCGGCTCGCGGTCGGCCTCGAACAGAACCGGCTTGCGATGTTGCTCGCGGTGCTGCACCGGCACGCGGGCATCGCGTGCTTCGACCAGGACGTGTTCCTCAATGCCGTGGGGGGTGTGAAGATCACCGAGCCGGCCGCCGACCTCGCGGTGCTGCTCGCGATCCATTCGTCGATGCGCAACAAGGCGTTGCCGAAAGGGCTGATCGTGTTCGGCGAAGTGGGGCTGGCGGGCGAGATCCGGCCGTCGCCCCGCGGGCAGGAGCGGTTGCGCGAAGCCGCGAAGCTCGGATTCACGTCCGCGCTGATTCCGAAGGCGAATGCGCCGAAGCAGCCGATCGAAGGGCTGAACGTGATGGCCGTCGATCGGCTCGAGCAGGCGATCGACCGCGTGCGCGATCTCGAGTGACCGGCCCGGCAGGCGCCCGGGCCATGCGTGCGGGCGATCTGTCGCGTAATTCGCTGTAAAGAAGATGTAGGGTTCTGTAACCCGCCGGACATCGCTTTTCCCTATCCTTTGCCGGATTGTCGAACCGCGCAATGCGAAGGGATCCTATGTTGAAATCGTATGGGGAAGCGCCGAGCGGACGCCTTTACAACCTGCGTGGCTGCCGTGTGTCTGAGCCGATTCGCCAACCCTGGGGCGGCGGGTGCCGGATCGTCGAATGGATCGACGAAGAGGGGCGCCTCGCGCGCAAGGTCGTGTCCGAGGACGTGACGGAAGCGGAAGTCGCCGCGGCGATCCGGCGGCCGACCGAAGGGCGCCGGTACCTGATGGGCGACGACGAGCAGATGCCGCGCGACACATTGCCGCGACGCTGAGCCGGCGGCGCGGCGAGCTGCCGCGGAACCGAGTGACGACGGTAAGGAATGAACAGGCCGGGCTTTTGCGCCCGGCCTTGTCGTATCTGGGCCCGTAAAGGGCCCGATGGCCTGTCGAGGCGTATGGATACCAAGGTGCCGCTGCCGCGAGGCAGCCGGCACGCCGGACCGACTGGTGTGCCGGCCGGCCGCGACGCGACGGCGGTCAGCCGATCTGCTCGAGCTCTTCCTGAGCGGCGAGCCAATCGGCTTCGACTGTTTCGAGGCGTGTGCTGACGTCCCCGAGCTTGCGGATCGCATCGGTCAGTTCCGTCTTGCGCTCGGCCTCGTAGCTCGCCGGATCGGCGACGAACGTGTCGAGGCGCGCCTTTTCCGCATGCAGCGTCTCCATTTCCTTTTCGAGCTTCGTGATGCGCGTCTGCAGCGGCTTCTTCAACACCGACAGGCGCTGCCGCTCCTCGGCGGCCTGACGCTTCTGGTCCTTGCGATTGGCCGCGGCTCCCGCGCTCGATGAAGCCGCGCTGTCGGCCTTCGCGGCGGCGCGCTGCTCGGCCGCGTGCTGCAGCAGCCAGTCGCGGTAGTCGTCGAGGTCGCCGTCGAACGGCTGCAGCCGGTGCTTCGCGACCAGCATGAACTGGTCGGTCGTCGCGCGCAGCAGGTGGCGGTCGTGCGAGACGAGGATCAGCGTGCCTTCGAACTGGGCGAGCGCCATCGTCAGCGCATGACGCGTTTCGAGGTCGAGGTGGTTGGTCGGTTCGTCGAGCAGCAGCAGGTTCGGCTTCTGCCAGATGATCAGCGCGAGCGCGAGGCGGGCCTTTTCACCGCCCGAAAACGGCCCGACCGGGGTGGTCGCCATGTCGCCCGAAAAGTTGAAGCCGCCGAGGAAGTCGCGCAGCTCCTGCTCGCGCGTGTCGGGCGCGAGCCGCGCCAGGTGCGCGAGCGGCGAATCGTCCTCGCGCAGCGTTTCGAGCTGGTGCTGCGCGAAATAGCCGATCGTCAGCCCCTTGCCGTCGCGGACGTGCCCCGACAGCGGCGCGAGCGTGCCGGCCAGCGTCTTGATCAGCGTCGACTTGCCCTGGCCGTTCGCACCGAGCAGGCCGATGCGCTGGCCGTTCTGGATCGACAGCGCGACGCGCTCGACGATCGGGATTTCCGCTCCACCGTCGGCGTGGTAGCCGCAGCGGACGTCTTCCATCACCATCATCGGGTTCGGCGCGGCATCGGGCGTGCGGAATTCGAACGTGAACGGCGACGCGATGTGCGCCGGCGCGATCAGCTCCATCTTCTCCAGTGCCTTCATCCGGCTCTGCGCCTGCTTGGCCTTGGTCGCCTTGGCCTTGAAGCGGTCGACGAAGCTCTGCAGGTGCTCGATCGTCTTCTGCTGCTTTTCGTAGGCGCTTTGCTGCAGCGCCAGTTGCTGCGCGCGCAGCACTTCGAACTGCGAGTAGTTGCCGCCGTAGCGCTTCACCTGGCGGTTTTCCAGGTGCAGCGTGACATTGCAGATCGAATCGAGGAATTCGCGGTCGTGCGAAATCACGACGAGCGTGCCGGGGTAGCGGTGCAGCCAGTCTTCGAGCCAGACGATCGCGTCGAGGTCGAGGTGGTTCGTCGGTTCGTCGAGCAGCAGCAGGTCGGAGCGGCACATCAGCGCCTGCGCGAGGTTCAGGCGCATGCGCCAGCCGCCGGAGAAGCTGGCGACGGATTCACGCGTCTGCGCGAGCGTGAAGCCGAGGCCGAGCAGCAGCGCCTCGGCGCGGGCGGGAGCGGTGTAGCCGTCGGCGTCGGCGAACGCCGCGTGCGCGTCGGCTTCGGCGGCGCCGTCATGCGCGGCGGAGGCGGTGGCGATGCGCGCCTCGATTTCGCGCAGCGCGGCATCGCCATCGAGCGTGTAGTCGAGCGCCGAGCGGTCGACCGCGGGCGTTTCCTGCGACACATGGGCGATCCGCCACGACGGCGGCATCGAGAAATCGCCGCCGTCCGAGTGCAGCTCGCCGCGCAGGACCGAGAACAGGGTCGACTTGCCGGCGCCGTTTGCGCCGATCAGGCCGGCTTTCTCGCCGGGATTGAGCACGAAGGAGGTCGACTCGAACAGCGGCTTGGTGCCGCGCGCAAGGCTGAACTGATTGAAACGGATCACGGCGGAAATGACTGGCCAAAACCGCTATTCTAGACTGCGCGCCGCTCGCGCCGGGCATTGGCCGTTCGGCGGATGTCGCAACGGGGCAATTTCGCCTAGACTCCACGTCGATCCGGTTTCGTAAAAGGAGTGCCCGATGTCCACCCTGTATTCGTTCAGCGCAGAGACGCTTGCCGGTGCGCCGGCCTCGCTCGACGCATATCGCGGCAAGGTGCTGCTGATCGTCAACACCGCGAGCGAGTGTGGTTTCACGCCGCAGTACGCGGGCCTGCAGAAGCTGTACGACCAGTACGCGGCGCGCGGCTTCTATGTGCTCGGCTTCCCGTGCAACCAGTTCGGCAAGCAGGAGCCGGGCGACGCCACGCAGATCGGCGCGTTCTGCGAGCGTAATTTCGGCGTGACGTTCCCGATGTTCGCGAAGATCGACGTGAAGGGCGACCATGCGCATCCGCTGTACCGCTACCTGACCGACGAGGCGCCCGGCATTCTCGGCCTCAAGGCGATCAAGTGGAATTTCACGAAATTCCTGATCAATCGCGAAGGCCGTATCGTCAAGCGCTACGCGCCGTCGACCAAGCCGGACGAAATCGCGGCGGATATCGACAAGCTGCTGTGACGGCTGCCGGCGGCGTTCGCGGCGCCGGTGCGGATCGCACGGGCGCCACCGCCACCGCCACCGTCCCGGCCGTTAAAGGATCGGCGCGAACAGCCGCGCGACGTGCATCGCGATGCGCCGCCAGGCGGGCGACCGGCGGTATTCGCTCGCATCGACCTCGTACGCCTGCGCGAAATCTGTCTCGAGCATCGTCTCGACCTCGTCGGCGAACGTGCGGTCCACGGTCAGCACCATGATCTCGAAATTGAGGCGGAACGAGCGGTTGTCGAGATTCGCGCTGCCGATCGCCGCCGCGATGCGGTCGATCAGCACGACCTTCTGGTGCAGGAAGCCGGGCCGGTAGCGGAACACCTTGACGCCCGCATCGACCAGGTCGCGTGCGTACAGCTTCGACGCTTCGAACACCACGTAGTGATCGCGCCGGCTCGGGATCAGGATGCGCACGTCGACGCCGCGCATCACGGCGAGCTTCAGTGCGGAGATCACGGCTTCGTCGGGGACGAGGTACGGCGTGGTGATCCAGACCCGCTCGCGCGCGGCGTTGATCGCCTCGACGAAGAACAGCGAGCCCGTCTCCTGCTTGTCGGCCGGCCCCATCGGCACCGCGAGGCAGTGCATGTTGTCGCCGGGCTGCGCGGGCGGCGGCAACGCGAGCGGCGGCAGCTTCTGCGTCGCCCAGTGCCAGTCTTCGGCGAACACGTACTGGATGCTCGCGACCACCGGGCCGCGGATCTCGATGTGCGTGTCGCGCCACGGCGACAGGCGCGGCTTCGCGCCGAGATATTCGACGCCGACGTTGTGGCCGCCGACGAACGCGCGATTGCCGTCGACGACGACGATCTTGCGGTGGTTGCGGAAGTTGAGCTGGAAGCGGTTGACGAACTTCCGGTTGGTCGCGAACGGATGAACTTCGACGCCGCCCCGGCGCAGCGTGTCGACGTAGCTGTGCGGGAGGTCGAAGCTGCCGATGCTGTCGTACAGCAGGCAGCAGCGCACGCCGGCTGCCGCGCGCGCGAGCAGCGAGTCGCGCAGCATCCGGCCGAGCGCATCGTCGCGCACGATGAAGAACTGCACCACCACGTAGTCGCGCGCGGCGTCGATGGCCGCCAGGATTGCCGAGAACGTCGCGTCGCCGTTCACCAGCGTGCGCACCGAATTGCCGCCGAGGAACGGCATGCCGCCGAGCCGCGTGAGCGCGAGCACTGCGGCCTGGCCGATTGCGTCGGCGGCCGGGCCGTCGGTCGCGTCGGTGCTGAGCCAGGGCGAGCGCGGTGTGTGCATGCGCAACATTTCCAGCTCGTGGCGCCGGGCGTCGACGTAGCCGGAGAACTTGCTGCGGCCGAGGAACAGGTACGGAATGAGCGTCAGGTACGGCATGGCCGCGAGCGAGACGGCCCACGCGATCGCGCCTTGCGACGTGCGCGTGTTCATGATCGCGTGGCACGCCGCGACGATCCCGAGCACGTGGATGGTCAGGATCAGGGTGCCGAGATGTAGCCAGTCGAGGGTCATGGGCGCGTGACGGACTCCTGAAGTCGCGCGGCCGGGCGGCCGCCTACGCGCATCTTACCCAACCGTGCGGCGCAACGGTGCACCGCACGGTGGGCGAGCCGGAAAGGCTCAGGCCTTGCGGGGCAGGTCGGACGCCTGGATCAGGAAGACGGCGTCGTCGCCCGCGCTGGTGGGCAGCCACGTGAGTTCGAGGCCGCCGAGCGCGGCTTCGACGTTTTCGCGCTCGTTGCCGATCTCGACGACGAGCACGCCGTCGTCGTGCAGCCAGCGATGGGCCTCGGCGACAATGCGTCGCACGATGTCCATCCCGTCATCGCCACCGGCGAGCGCCATCTCCGGCTCGTGTCGGTACTCGGGCGGCAGCGCGGCCATCGACGACGCGTTCACGTACGGCGGGTTCGTCAGGATCACGTCATAGCGTGAGCCCGGATCCGTGCGGAACGCGGGCAGCGGTGCGTAGAGGTCGCCGCGGTGCAGTGCGACGCGGTCTTCGAGGCCGTAGTCGCGCACGTTGATCTCGGCGACTTCGAGTGCCTTGTCGGACAGGTCGACCGCATCGATCTCGGCGTTCGGGAACGCACTCGCCGCGAGGATCGCGAGGCAGCCGGAGCCCGTGCACAGCTCGAGCACCGCGCCAACCTGCTCGGGATCGGCGACGTACGGCTGCAGCCCGTCGTCGAGCAGCTCGCCGATGAACGAGCGCGGCACGATCACGCGTTCGTCGACGTAGAAGCGGTGGCCGTGCATCCACGCTTCATGCGTGAGGTACGCGGCCGGCACGCGGTCGGTCGCGCGACGTTCGATCACTGCGAGCACAGCCGAGATTTCGTCGGGCAGCAGCCGCGCGTCGAGGAACGGTTCGAGCGTGTCGAGCGGCAGGTCGAGCGTGCGCAGCACGAGGTAGGCCGCTTCGTCGTACGCATTGTCGGAGCCGTGGCCGAACGCGAGCTTCGCCTTCGAGAAGCGTGTGACCGCGTAGCGAAGCAGGTCGCGAACAGTGGCAAAAGGTGTCGTCATGCGAAGCTCCATCAGGCGATCAGTTGTTCGAGCACGCGGCGGTACACGTTCTTCAGCGGGTCGACGAAGCGTACTTCGATGTGCTCGTCGATCTTGTGGATACTGCCGTTCGGCGGGCCGAACTCGATCACCTGCGGGCAGATGCGCGCGATGAAACGGCCGTCCGACGTGCCGCCCGTCGTCGACAGTTCGGTCGTGATGCCGGTCTCGGTGCGGATCGCGTTTTCCAGCGCGCCCGACAGTTCGCCGCGCGGCGTGAGGAACGGCAGGCCGCTCACCGACCACTTCAGCGTGTACTCGAGGCCATGCTTGTCGAGGATCGCATGCACGCGTGCTTGCAGGCCCTCGACCGTGCTGGCGGTCGAGAAGCGGAAGTTGAACAGCAGGTCGGCGTGGCCGGGAATCACGTTGGTCGCGCCGGTGCCGGCGTGCAGGTTCGACACCTGCCAGGTGGTCGGCGGGAAGTATTCGTTGCCTTCGTCCCACTGCTCGGCGGCGAGCTCGGCGAGCGCCGGCGCGAGCAGGTGGATCGGGTTCTTCGCGAGGTGCGGATACGCGATGTGGCCCTGCACGCCCTTGACGACGAGTTCACCCGACATCGAGCCGCGGCGGCCGTTCTTGACGACGTCGCCGAGCTCGGTGGTCGACGTCGGCTCGCCGACGATGCAGTAGTCCATGCGTTCGCCGCGCGTTTCGAGCAGCTCGACGACCTTCACGGTGCCGTCGGTGGCGGGGCCTTCCTCGTCGCTCGTGATCAGGAACGCGATCGTGCCGCGGTGGCCGGGATGGGCCGCGACGAATTCCTCGGACGCGACGACGAACGCCGCGAGCGACGTCTTCATGTCGGCCGCGCCGCGGCCGTACAGTTTGCCGTCACGATGGGCGGGGATGAACGGCGGCGAGCTCCACTGCTCGAGCGGGCCGGTCGGCACGACGTCGGTGTGGCCCGCGAACGCGAGCAGCTTGCCGTCGCGGCCGTCGGTGCCGCGCTTGACGGCCCACAGGTTGGTCACGCCGTGCGACGCGATGGTCTCGCATTCGAAGCCGAGCGCGGTGAGGCGCTCGGTCATGATCTGCTGGCAATGCTGGTCGTCGGGCGTCACGGACGCGCGGGCGATCAGCTGTTCGGTAAGGGCTAGGGTGGCGGACATGGTTCGGACCACTTTCGATAAAAAATGCCGGCGCGGTGGCCGGCAGCGACAAGACGTCGGGCTGCGCCGACAGGCGCAGCGCGGGCGGCCCTATGCGGCAAACAGCGCCGCGTATTGATCGGCCACGAAGCCGAGCGATTTCACACGGCCGTTAACCACCAGCACGGGGCGCTTGATGACCGACGGCTTGTGGATCATCAGCGCGACCGCGCCGGCCTTCGTTTCGGCGGCCGCCTTCATCGCGTCGTCCAGGCCGCGCCACGTCGTGCCGCGCTTGTTGACGAGCGCGTCGAGCGACACGTCCTTCAGCCAGTCCTCGACGAGCGGTGCGCTGACACCGAGCTTCTTGAAGTCGTGAAATTCGAATTCGACGCCGTGATCGTCGAGCCACACGCGGGCCTTCTTCACGGTGTCGCAGTTCGGAATGCCGTAGACGACCACGGTGTGCGGCTTTGCCATCAGTCGCCTCGCAGCAGCTCGTTCAGGCCGACCTTCGCGCGGGTCTTCGCGTCGACCTTCTTGACGATCACCGCGCAGTACAGGCTGTGCGAGCCATCCTTCGACGGCAGGTTGCCGGCGACGACGACCGAGCCGGCCGGGATGCGGCCGTAGCTGACTTCGCCCGTTTCACGATCGTAGATCTTGGTGCTTTGGCCGAGGTACACGCCCATCGAGATCACCGAGTTTTCCTCGACGATCACGCCTTCGACGACTTCCGAGCGCGCGCCGATGAAGCAGTTGTCTTCGATGATGACCGGGTTCGCCTGCAGCGGCTCGAGCACGCCGCCGATGCCGACGCCGCCCGACAGGTGCACGTTCTTGCCGATCTGCGCGCACGAACCGACCGTTGCCCACGTGTCGACCATCGTGCCTTCGTCGACGTACGCGCCGATGTTGGTGTACGACGGCATCAGCACGACGTTCTTCGCGATGAACGAGCCGCGGCGCGCGATGGCCGGCGGGACGACGCGGAAGCCGCCCGCGGCGAAATCTTCAGCCGTGTAGCTCGCGAACTTCGACGGCACCTTGTCGTAGAACTGCGAGTAGCCGCCGGCGGGCATCGGCGCGTTGTCCTCCAGGCGGAACGACAGCAGCACGGCCTTCTTCAGCCACTGGTGCACGGTCCAGTTGCCGTCGATCTTCTCGGCCACGCGCAGCGCGCCTTTGTCGAGCTGCTCGATCGCGTGCGCGACGGCTTCGCGGACGTCGGCCGGTGCGGCCTTCGGCGACAGCTCGGCGCGGTTTTCCCAGGCGGTATCGATGATTTGCTGAAGTTGTTGCGACATGTTCGTTTTCGCAGGAGATGGATGGAATTGATCGGATGGACGATTACCGCGCGAGAGAGCGGCAGAAATCGACGATGCGTTGCGCGCCCTCGACGCATTCGGGGGTGCCCGCGACGAGCGCGATCCGGATGAAATCGCGGCCCGGATTCGTGCCGTGCGCGTCACGCGCCAGGTACGAGCCGGGCAGAACCGTCACATTATAGTCGGCGTACAGGCGGCGGGCGAACTCGGTGTCCGACAGCCCGGTGCGCGACACGTTGGCCCACAGGTAGAACGCCGCGTCGGGCAGCTTCACGTCGATCACGTCGGCAAGCAGCGGCGTGACGGTATTGAACTTCTGCAGGTACAGCGCGCGGTTCTCGCGCACGTGCGCCTCGTCGTTCCACGCGGCGATGCTTGCGTGCTGCCAGACCGGCGACAGCGCCGCGCCGTGGTACGTGCGGTACAGCAGGAATTTCTTCAGCAGCGCCGCGTCGCCGGCGACGAAGCCCGAGCGCATGCCCGGCACGTTCGAGCGCTTCGACAGGCTCGACAGCATCACGAGCCGCTCGAAGCCGCGGCCGAGGCGGTGCGCGGCCTCGAGGCCGCCCAGCGGCGGCGCCGCTTCGTCGAAATAGATTTCCGAATAGCACTCGTCGGACGCGATCACGAAACCGTGGCGGTCGGACAGCGCGAACAGCTCGCGCCAGTCGTCGAGCGTCAGCACGGCGCCCGTCGGGTTGCCCGGCGAGCAGACGTACAGCAGTTGCGTGCGCGCCCAGACTTCGTCGGGCACGGACGCGTAGTCGCATGCGAAGTTGCGGGCCGGGTCGCTGTTCGCGAAATAGGGTTCGGCACCGGCCAGCAGCGCCGCGCCTTCGTAAATTTGATAGAAAGGATTCGGACAGAGTACGATCGCCTTCTCGCCCTGTTCGGACGGGCGTGCGTCGATCACCGTCTGCGCAAGCGAGAACAGCGCCTCGCGCGACCCCGACACGGGCAGCACCTGCGTGGCCGGATCGATGGCCGGCAGCCCGTAGCGGCGCTCGAGCCAGTGCGCGATCGACGTGCGCAGCGCGTCCGAGCCGGCGGTGGCCGGGTACGACGCGAGACCGTCGAGCGCGGCCACCACGGCGTCGCGGATCAGCGCCGGGGTTGCATGTTTGGGCTCGCCGATGCCGAAGCTGATCGGTTTGAGGGCGCCGGAGGGCGTCACGTCCTTGAACAGGGCGCGCAGCTTTTCGAAGGGATAGGGCTGGAGCGAGTCGAGTCGAGGGTTCACGGGCGAAGCGGCCATCGCGGCCGGTTGGAGCGAAAGAAGCGGCGGGCGCGCCGCGCGGCTGCGAACGGGCGCCGATGGCGCGCGGGTCGCAACGGACGATTATAGCGTGACGGAATGCGGTCACGGCCTGCCGGAACGGCGGCCGGGCCGGTCGAATAAAGGGTATTGAATCAAATGAATAACGCGGTACGCGGCAGCCTGCCGACGCTGGCCATCCTGATCGGCGCATCGGTATGGGGCCTGATCTGGTATCCGCTGCGGATCCTGGCATCGCTCGGCGTGACGGGCACGCTGGCAAGCGCGCTGACGAGCCTCGTCGCGTTCCTGTTCGTGATCGTCGCGCGGCACCGCACGATCTCGACGCTGCGCTGGCACTGGGTGCTGCCCGGCATCGCGGTGACGGCCGGCGTGACGAACCTCGGGTTCGTGTGGGGCACGATCCACGGCGAAGTGCTGCGCGTGATGCTGCTGTTCTACCTGACCCCCGCGTGGACCGCGATCTACGCGCACTTCCTGCTGCGCGAGCGGCTGACCTGGGCCGGCGCGGGGCTCGCGGCGCTGTCGATCGGCGGCGCGATGCTGATGCTGTGGTCGCCGAAGCTCGGCTTGCCGCTGCCGGCCGCCCCGGCCGAATGGGCCGGTCTCGCGGCCGGGTTGAGCTTCGCGATGAGCAACGTGCTCGTGATCAAGGCGAGCCGCGAGCTGCCGGAGATGCGCGCCGAGATGCGCACCGCGACGCTGTTCGGCGGCGCGGCCGTGTTCGGCGCGATCGCGTCGCTGTTCGAGGGGCTGCCGGCGGTGCCGGCAGGCGGGCACCTCAGCTCGGCCGCGCTGATCATCGTTGCGATCGGCGTGACGATGGCGTCGAACAACCTGCTCGTGCAGTACGGGCTGGCGCGTGTGCCGGCGAACCGTGCGTCGATCATCATGCTGTTCGAGATCGTGATCACCGCGCTGTCGGCGTGGGTGTTCGCGAACGAGCTGCCGACCGCGCGCGAGTGGGCGGGCGGCGCGTGCATCGTGCTGGCGACGCTGCTGTCGAGCCGGGTCCATCGCGCCGCACCGGCACCGGACAAACCCGGCGACGGTCGGGACGGCGCACGCGCGATGGTATGATGGAAGCCGTTTGCGGGGCCCAACGCTGTATGCGCGCGGCCCCGCTTTTGAATTCCGGGGCGCGTCGCGCGCATGGGCCGTCCGGCCTCGCGCAGTGCGGCTCCGTCCGTTTCACACCTTCTTCACATCCGATACCGCCGTGCGTCTGAGCTCGATCAAACTCGCTGGCTTCAAATCCTTTGTCGATCCCACGCATTTCCAGGTTCCGGGCCAGCTTGTCGGCGTGGTGGGCCCGAACGGGTGCGGCAAGTCCAACATCATCGATGCCGTGCGCTGGGTGCTCGGCGAGTCGCGCGCCTCCGAGCTGCGCGGCGAATCGATGCAGGACGTGATCTTCAACGGCTCGACCGCCCGCAAGCCCGGCAGCCGGGCCAGTGTCGAACTGATCTTCGACAACTCCGACGGCCGCGCGGCCGGCCAGTGGGGCCAGTACGGCGAAATCGCCGTGAAGCGGGTGCTCACGCGCGACGGCACGTCGAGTTACTACATCAACAACCTGCCGGCGCGCCGCCGCGACATCCAGGACATCTTCCTCGGCACCGGCCTCGGGCCGCGTGCGTACGCGATCATCGGGCAGGGCATGATCGCGCGGATCATCGAGGCGAAGCCGGAAGAGCTGCGCGTGTTCCTCGAGGAAGCCGCGGGCGTGTCGAAGTACAAGGAGCGCCGCCGCGAGACCGAGAACCGCCTGCACGACACGCGCGAGAACCTGACGCGCGTCGAGGACATCGTCCGCGAACTCGGTGCGAACCTCGAGAAGCTCGAGGCGCAGGCCGTCGTGGCCACCAAGTACAAGGAACTCGTCGCCGACGGCGAGGAGAAGCAGCGCCTGTTGTGGCTGCTGCGCAAGAACGAGGCCGCCGGCGAGCAGCAGAAGCAGCAGCGCGCGATCGAACAGGCGCAGATCGACCTCGAGGCGCAGACGGCGAAGCTGCGTGAAGTCGAGGCGCAGCTCGAGACGCTGCGCGTGGCGCATTACTCGGCAAGCGACGCAATGCAGGGCGCGCAGGGTTCGCTCTACGAAGCGAACGCCGAGGTGAGCCGCCTCGAAGCCGAGATCAAGTTCATCGTCGAATCGCGCAATCGCGTGCAGGCGCAGATCGCCGCGCTGAATGCGCAGCGCGAGCAATGGCGCGCGCAGGCCGAGAAGGCGCAGGACGAGCTCGAAGAAGCCGAAGAAGCGCGCGCGATGGCCGACGAGAAGGCCGCGCTCGCCGAAGACAACGCCGCCGCGAAGCACGACGCGCTGCCGGCGCTCGAAGCGAAGTTCCGCGATGCGCAGTCGCAGCTCAACGACGAGCGCGCGCGGATCGCGCAGACCGAACAGTCGCTGAAGCTCGAAGCCGCGCACCAGCGCAACGCCGACCAGCAGCTCCAGCAGCTTCAGCAGCGCCATGAGCGCCTGAAGAGTGAAGCGGGCGGGCTCGACGCGCCGGACGAGGCCCAGCTCGAAGAGCTGCGCATGCAGCTCGCCGAACAGGAAGAGATCCTGGCCGAGGCGCAGGCGCGCCTCGCCGACGCGCAGGAAACGGTGCCGCGCCTCGATGGCGAGCGCCGTGCCGCGCAGGAGCGCGTGCAGGCCGAAGCCGCGCAGATCCACCAGCTCGAGGCGCGTCTCGCCGCGCTGAAGCAGCTGCAGGAAAACGTGCAGACCGAAGGCAAGGTGCAGCCGTGGCTCGACAAGCACGAGCTCGGCGCGCTGCCGCGTCTGTGGAAGAAGCTCCATGTCGAAGCGGGCTGGGAAGCGGCGCTCGAAGCCGTGCTGCGCGAGCGCCTCGCCGCGCTCGAAGTGTCGAATCTCGACTGGGTGAAGGCTTTTGCCACCGACGCGCCGCCCGCGAAGCTCGCGTTCTACGCACCGCCCGCGGCCGGCGAACCGCCGGCGGCCGTGGCCGGCCTGCGTCCGGTGCTGTCGCTCGTGCGCATCGACGATGCGGGCATCCGCGCGGTGCTGAACGACTGGCTCGGCAACGTGTACGTCGCCGACGACATCGCGCAGGCACTTGCAACGCGCACGCAACTGCCGGCAGGCGGTGCGTTCGTCGTCAAGGCCGGCCATATCGTCACGCGCGTCGGCGTGCAGCTGTATGCCGCCGATTCGGAGCAGGCCGGGATGCTGGCCCGCCAGCAGGAAATCGAAAACCTGACGCGCCAGGTGCGTGCGCAGGCGTTGCTCGCCGACGAGGCGCGTACGGCCGCCGTGCGTGCGGAAGCCGCGCACACGCAGGCCACGCAGGCACTCGGCGACGTGCGGGCGCAGGCCGAACGTGCGACGCAGCGCGTGCACGCGCTGCAGATGGACGTGCTGAAGCTCGCGCAGGCGCACGAACGTTACACGCAGCGCAGCACGCAGATCCGCGAGGAACTCGAGGAAATCGGCGCGCAGATCGAAGAGCAGCGCGCGATGCGCGCGGAGTCGGAAGCGAATTTCGAGCGGTTCGACGGCGAACTTGCCGAACTGCAGGCGCGCTTCGAGGACAACCAGCTCGCATTCGAAGCGCTCGACGAATCGCTGACGCAGGCACGTCAGGAAGCGCGTGACCTGGAGCGTGGCGCGAACGACGCGCGCTTCGCCGCACGCAATGCGGTGACGCGGATCGACGAACTCAAGCGCAGCATCCAGGTCGCGCACGAGCAGAGCGAGCGTGTCGCCGGATCGCTGGAAGACGCACGCGCCGAGCTCGAGACGATCAACGAGCAGACTGCGCACACGGGCCTGCAGGACGCGCTCGAGATTCGTGCGGTGAAGGAAGAAGCGCTGCAGGCCGCGCGGATCGAGCTCGACGACCTGACCGCAAAACTGCGCGCGTCGGACGAGCAGCGGCTCGTCGCCGAGCGCTCGCTGCAGCCGCTGCGCGATCGCATCACCGAATTGCAGTTGAAGGAGCAGGCCGCGCGCCTGTCGGTCGAGCAGTTCGCCGAGCAACTGACGACGGCCGAGGTCGACGAGGAAGCGCTGCGCGAGAAGCTCACGCCGGATCTGAAACCGTCGTACCTGCAGGGCGAGGTCACGCGCCTGAACAACGCGATCAATGCGCTCGGCCCGGTGAACATGGCCGCGCTCGACGAGCTGAAGGCCGCGAGCGAGCGCAAGGTGTTCCTCGACGCGCAGTCGGCCGACCTGATCGACGCGATCACGACGCTCGAGGACGCGATCCACAAGATCGACCAGGAAACGCGCACGCTGCTGCAGGGCACCTTCGACGAGGTCAACCGTCACTTCAGCGATCTGTTCCCGCGCCTCTTCGGCGGTGGCCAGGCGAAGCTGATCATGACGGGCGACGAAATCCTCGATGCCGGCGTGCAGGTGATGGCGCAGCCGCCGGGCAAGAAGAACGCGACGATCCACCTGCTGTCGGGCGGCGAGAAGGCCCTGACCGCGACCGCACTGGTGTTCGCGATGTTCCAGCTGAACCCGGCGCCATTCTGTCTGCTCGACGAGGTCGACGCGCCGCTCGACGACGCGAACACCGAGCGTTTCGCGAATCTCGTGCGCGCGATGTCCGACAAGACGCAGTTCCTGTTCATCTCGCACAACAAGATCGCGATGGAAATGGCGCAGCAGCTGATCGGTGTGACGATGCAGGAGCAGGGCGTGTCGCGGATCGTTGCGGTGGACATGGAAACCGCCGCGGGTTTTGCCCAGAGTTGACGTTTGACGAAACCGGACCGCGTTCGCGCGGCGCATGGGCGCCCGTTCGCGGTTCCGACGAACAAGAATTGCTGATGGAGCGTGCATGGACGAGTTGACACTCGGTTTGATCGGCGCGGGCGCCGTCGTGGTGGGCGGCGTCGTGGTCTACAACGCATGGCAGGGCGCGAAGGTGCGGCGCAGGATGCCGCGCCCGATGCCGGAAGAAGCGGCCGAGGCGATGAACCGCCCCGAACGCGAAGAAGAATTGCCGTTCATCGAGCCGGTGCGTCAGCCGGTGCGGCGCGAGCCCGCGGCACCGGCCCCGGCGGCCGGCACGCC
>NZ_JAAGPB010001057.1:0-1076 GCF_017104585.1 Burkholderia sp. Ac-20392 | reverse complement strand
CCGGTGCGCGCGCTCGGCCACGGCGCCGACGCATTGCGCGAAGCACGCGCGGCTGCTGCACGTCTCGAAACGTTGCTCGCGCAGCCGGTTCTGCCCGAGCCAGCCGATGGCGTTGCACAGGTGCCGCGCGATGCATCGATCGAATTGCGCGGCGTGAGTGTCGACATCGACGGCACGCCGATTCTGCGCGACATCGACGCGACGCTTGCGGCCGGCACGACCACCGCGATCGTCGGGCCGTCGGGCGCGGGCAAGAGCACGCTGCTGATGCTGCTCGCGCGCTTCATGGATCCGGACCACGGCACGGTGCGGCTCGGCGGCGCCGACCTGCGGCTGCTCGCGTCGGATACGCGGCGCGAACAGGTCGCGATGGTGTTCCAGCAGGCCGCCGCGCTCGACGTGTCGATTGCCGCGAACATTGCGCTTTACCGGCCGGACGCCGATCGCGACGCGATTCGCGCAGCCGCGCGCGCGGCCTGCCTCGACGAACGCATCGACGCGTTGCCGGGCGGCTACGACTGCATATGCGGTCGTGACGTGCGGCTGTCCGGCGGCGAACTGCAGCGGCTGGCGATCGCGCGTGCGCTGTTGTCGCCGGCGCCGCTGCTGCTGCTCGACGAACCGGCCTCGGCGCTCGATCCGCAAACCGGGCGTGCATTGCGCAATGCGCTGCGCGGCGACGCGCGCACGCGCGTGATCGTCAGTCACGATCTCGACGCGATCCGGTATGCAGACCAGATTCTCGTGATGGATCGCGGCCGTATCGTCGAGCGCGGCACGCATGCGGCGCTGCTGGCCGCGCGCGGGCTGTATGCGCGGCTATGGAACGAACGCGGCGCCGCAGACGGGGAGGCCGCGTGATGATGAAATCGCTCAAACGTTTGCAGTGCCTGCCCGCCGAAACGCGCCGCGCGCTGTGGCGCGGAGTCGGCTGGGCGGTGGCTGCCGCCTTGCTCGACGGCGCCTGTGGGTTGCTGCTCGTGCCGTTGATCCGCGCGTGGTTTGCCGGCGTGCATGCGGCCGTGTTGCAGTGGACGATCGCGCTAGGCGCGCTGACGCTGTGCCACGCGTGCGTG
>NZ_JAAGPB010001056.1:0-811 GCF_017104585.1 Burkholderia sp. Ac-20392 | reverse complement strand
GCCGGCCGCGCGTACCTCGATCAGCATCTGGCCGTCGGCCGGGACGGGCGTGTCGATTTCCCTGACGCGCGCGTCGAGCGACTCGATGTCGGCGGCGGGGGCGTCGAAGCGGATGCTGCGCATGATGATCTCCGTGGCGGTTGGCTGCCGCGCGGCCGGTTGGATCGGTGCGTGCGGCGGGTGAAAAGGATGAATGCAGTCTAGTCGGCGCGGTTTGACGCGGAAACGTGCAAAGGCGGATGATTGTTTTGCGGTAGACGCATAGCCAATTTCGAAGGCACTGAATGGACGACTTCCTTTCCCCGCATCTGGCGCTGTTTGTCGACGTGGTCGACCAGCAGAGCTTCTCGGCGGCCGCACGCCGGCTGGGTGTCGCTGCGTCGTCGGTCACGCGGCGCATCGACCGGCTCGAGACGCAGCTCGGCATCCGCCTCCTGCATCGCACCACGCATGCGCTGCGGCCGACCGAGGCCGGGCAACTGCTGTACGGGCGTGCGACGCGGATGCTGGCCGAGCTGCGCGGCCTGCAGGAGGACCTGCACAGCCAGCACGACGAGCCGAGCGGGCTGCTGCGCGTCGACTGCCCGGCGCCGTTCGGCCGCCGGCACCTGATGGCCGCGCTGGCCGCCTTCATGCAGCGTCATCCGGCGCTGCAGGTCGACCTGGTGCTGACCGACAGCATGGTCGACCTGCAGGGCGCACGGCTCGGCTCCGACGTCGATCTCGCGGTGCGCATCGGCCCGCTCGAGGACACGCGCTTCGTCGCGACCGTGCTGGCGCCGCAGCGGCGCGTGCTGTGCGCGAGCGCGGA
>NZ_JAAGPB010001055.1:0-992 GCF_017104585.1 Burkholderia sp. Ac-20392 | reverse complement strand
CGGCCAAGCTGCTGCAGCGCGCCGTCGATCCGCTTGTAGTAGGTGAACTTGCCGGCGCGGGTCGCCTGCACGAGCCCGGCATCCGCGAGGATGCGCATGTGGCGCGTGGTCGTGGCCGGCGCGATGCCGAGCTTCTCGGTGATGTACGTGCAGCACACGCCGAGTTCGTCGACATCGCCGTGCGGCTGCGGCGGGAAATGCTTGCGTGGCTGCTTGAGCCAGCGCATCACGGCCAGACGGCTTTCGTTGGCCAGTGCGCTGATGCGGGTGACGTCGTCCATGAGCATGCGGAATTCGATTAACGTTTCGAATATTAGCTAAATGACGAAATGTGTGCAATCGAGCGAACGACAGTTTCAACTCGCGACGTCGTGCCCAGGATCGTCACGCCCGCCTTCGATGCGATCGTGGCAAAACAGGCGCGCAACGCGCCGCGGACCGCATGATCCCTGCCTGTTCCTTTACGCGCCGCCCAGCGCCTGCGCCAACCTGTCGATCAGCGCGCGCACGCGCCTCGGCTGCACCGCGTTGCCCGGATAGACGATCTGCAAATCGACGTCGCCCGGCGAGAACGCGCGCAGGACTTCGACGAGCGCGCCGGACGCCAGATCCTGCTCGACGTCGACCAGCGACTTCAGCGCGATGCCGTGCCCCGCGACGCACCATGCGCGCACGAGCGCGCCGTCGTTGGCCATACGCCGGCCGCGCACCGTCACGCGCCTGGGTTCGCCATCGATGCTGAACGGCCAGTCGGCATACAGGTCCGGCCCGAAGCGCATCACGATGCAGTCGTGCGCGGCGAGATCGTCCGGATGCTGCGGCGTGCCGTGCGCCGCGAGATACGCGGGCGACGCGCACACCACGCGCCGCGCACGGCCGAGCGAGCGGCTGCGCAGCGAACTGTCGGCCAGCACGCCGCGGCGGATCGCGAAATCGAGCCCCTGCCCGACGACATCCACGTAACCATCGCCGAGATGCAGGTCGACCGTGAC
>NZ_JAAGPB010001054.1:0-798 GCF_017104585.1 Burkholderia sp. Ac-20392 | reverse complement strand
GCCGGCGCGACGTGCCATGGCTTTCCGAGCCCGGATAGAGCCGCGCATCGACGAAGAAGGTCGCGCGCACGTCGCCGAATTCGCGGACCAGCCCGTCGTCGTACGCCCGGATCGACCAGCCTTCGCGGCGCGCGACGCCGATCAGCGGCCGGCTCGACAGCACGTGGCCTTCGAACATCGCGGAATCACTGGCCAGTGCGTCACCGTCGGCCGGCAGATAGTATTCGCGGAAAGCTTGCCTGACCGGCTGCCGCAGCGTGCGGCCGACGATCGCGCGTTGCCATGCGAGCCGCTCGTCCGCGTCGGCCAGCAGCGGGTGCCATAGCCGGATGTTGCTGTCGCTGGCGAGGTCGATCGCGTGCCCGGCCGCGTCGCGCAGCACGACCTTGCCTTTCGCGATGTCCGGCATGAACGACTGCGTCGATCCATCGGCGCCGCGCGCGTGCCAGATCATGCGCGCGGAGAACGCAGCGCCGGCCGGCGCATCGACGAGGCGCTCGCGCCATTCGGCGTGGCCGAGCGTCATCGACTGCCAGAAGCCGGCTTCCATGCACGTGGCGAGCATCGCAAGCTGCTTCTTGTCGGGCTTCGCGTCGAGCGTCATGCGCAGCGCGGTGTGCGGCCGCTCGCCGAGCGCGCGCTCGGCCGGCTTCAGGTTGCGCGCGAGCTTCTTCTGCACGCCGGCATGACGCACGATGGCGAGCGCGTCGCGCAGCGCACGCACGCCCTCGGGTGTCGGGATCGTCTCGACCGCGTGGCCGAGTGCGATCGAGAGCGATTGCGACGGCGCGGTCTTCG
>NZ_JAAGPB010001053.1:0-246 GCF_017104585.1 Burkholderia sp. Ac-20392 | reverse complement strand
GAGGATAATCGAGTAGAGCGCAGATAGTGAGGGGATAGTGAAGAGACAAGAGAGTACGTCAGATGTGTAGATAGTACAGATACTAGCAGAGAATGCATACTGAGAGGATGACTAACAACGTGCTTATCCGAAGAAGGGTGGGAACTGTGGACGATACGATGAGCGAATGAGTATGGATGTAGTTACGATATAAAGAAGGCAGACAGAGAAAGACTAGCAGTTGTTTTTTTTTTAATGATACGCCAA
>NZ_JAAGPB010001052.1:0-748 GCF_017104585.1 Burkholderia sp. Ac-20392 | reverse complement strand
GCCGCGCACGATCGACACGCTGTTCGACGCCGCGGTGCGCGACCGCATCGCGGCCGTCGTGCGGGCACGCCGTTCGCGGGAGTCCGGCCCATGACGCCACGCGCGACGCTGCGACTGCAGCTGCATGCGGGCTTCACGTTCGACGACGCGGCCAAGCACGCCGGCTATTTCGCGCGGCTCGGCGTGAGCCACCTGTACCTGTCGCCGATCGCGACGGCCGAACCCGGTTCGCGGCACGGCTACGACACCGTGGACTACGGCACGCTCAACCCCGAACTCGGCGGCGAAGCCGGTTTCATCCGGCTCGTCGATGCGCTGCGCGCGCACGGGCTGGGCGTGATCGTCGACATCGTGCCGAACCACATGGGCGTCGGCGGCGCGTCGAACGGCTGGTGGAACGACGTACTCGAATGGGGGCCCGCGAGCCCGTACGCCCGCCACTTCGACATCGACTGGCATCCGCCCGACGCGGCGCTCGACGGCAAGGTGCTGCTGCCCTGCCTCGGCACGCCGTACGGTGAAGCGCTCGCGGCCGGCGACCTCACGCTCGACGCCGATCCGGCCACCGGACGCTTCTTCGTGTCGTGCCCCGGACGACGGCTGCCGGTGGCCGCCGCCACCTATGCGGACATCCTGCGCATCGCGAATCGTGCCGACCTGAACGCGCTCGCCGAACGCTTCGACGCCGCGCCGCCGCGCGACAGCGCACGACTGGCCGACGCGCATGCGGCGCTGCGCGACCACGCGA
>NZ_JAAGPB010001051.1:0-1035 GCF_017104585.1 Burkholderia sp. Ac-20392 | reverse complement strand
ACGCCGAACCACACGAGCGCGACCAGCGCCGCGACGACCAGCAGGATCACGGCGACCCGCACGCTGATCGCCGCGGCCAGCGCGGCCGACGCGCCGAACAGGATGCCCGGTGCGACGTGCACGGGCGCCCAGATGAGCGCCGAGATGACGTTGACCGGATAGAACGACCGGCGCGGCAGCGTCGCGCAGCCGACGACGACCGGCACGACCGCGCGCACCGGCGCAAGAAAGCGTGCGAGCACGATGCTCTTCATGCCATGGCGCAGCACGAACTCCTCGCCGCGCGCATAGGCGGCCGCATAGCCGAAGCGCGCCCACGCATTGCGGATCACGCCGCGATAGTGCCGCCCGAGTTCGTAGCTGATCCCGTCGCCGATCACGGCGCCGACCGCCGCGACGCCGATGGTCGTCCAGCCGTCGAGCGCGCCCGCGCCGATCAGCGCACCGGCTGCGAACATCACGGCGCCGGCGGGCACGACCGTGCCGATCAGCGCGATCGCCTCGGCGCAGGCCGTCACGAACACGATCGCGAGCACGAGCAGCGGATGTGCGCCGATCGCGCCGATCCACGCGTGGATCGTGTCGCTCATCGCACGCTCCAAGGCGGGGCGCCCCGGCGTGCGAACACCGGGCCGGCGATGGCAGGGGGAACGTTCATCGGGAGGTGCGCGCGGTCGCGCCGGCGTGACGGGTCAATCGAACTCGTGCTGCCGCGCGTCGGCCTCGAGCGGCGCGTCGTGGTAGCCGACCGTCGCGATCTCCTGCAGATAGCGCGCGAGAAACGCACCGATCGAGCCGGCGGCCTCGTACTGATGCACGTGGCGGAATTCGTGGGTCAACAGGCGGCGCGTGTCCTGCCCGCGCAGCACGTACACCGCATGGCCGAGCGTGAGCCCGATCGTCCCCGGCGCCAGGAGCCCTGTGTCGCGGGCGATCGCGGCCAGCGAAGGCACCTCGGGAAACGGCATGCGGTCGACGATCACCACGCGGATCCGCTCCGGCTGCGCGACGCCCACCGTGCGCGCGTCGTCGGCT
>NZ_JAAGPB010001050.1:0-930 GCF_017104585.1 Burkholderia sp. Ac-20392 | reverse complement strand
GCCGTCGCCGCGCTGCTGCTGATCCGCCGCCCGCAGGCCGGCGACTGACATTTCCCGTTTCTTCCATGCGTGCCGTCAGAGCGCGCGATTACTCAAGGTCTGGAGACACAACGACATGAAAAAGAGCACCAGGAGCGGCCTGCTGGCCGCCGGCGCATGCTGCGCACTGGCCGCGCCGGCGGCACACGCGCAGTCGAGCGTGACGCTGTACGGGATCATCGATACGGGCGTCGAATTCGTGTCGCACGCGAATGCGGCGGGCGACCACGTCGTGCGCATGCCGGCCGTGACGGGCGAACTGCCGTCGCGCTGGGGGCTGCGCGGCGCGGAGGATCTCGGCGGCGGCTATCAGGCGATATTCACACTGGAAAGCGGTTTCAACGTGCGCGGCGGCGATCTCGGCCAGGGCGGGCGGCTGTTCGGGCGGCAGGCGTTCGTCGGGCTGAAGGGCGGCTTCGGCACACTGGCGTTCGGCCGCCAGTACACGATGACCTACCTCGCGCTGCAGGGCGCGGACATCATCGGCCCCGACATCTACGGGCTCGGTTCGCTCGACGCGTACGTGCCGAACGGCCGCGCCGACAACGCAGTGACCTACATCGGCACGTACCGCGGCGTGACGCTCGGCGCCGCTTATTCGTTCGGCCGCGACAGCGCGGGCACCGGCAACTCGCCGGGGCAGGGCACGTGCGCGGGGCAGGTGCCGGGCGACGCGGTCGAATGCCGCAACTGGTCGGCGATGCTCAAGTACGACAACGCGTATTTCGGTGCGGCCGCATCGTACGAGGAGCAGCGCGGCGGCACGGGCGCGGCCGCGAACTTCTTCGACGGCGTCGCACCGGCTGCCTTCACGAGCAGCGCGGGCAAGGACGCGCGCGTGCACCTGAGCGCGTATGCGCAGGCGGCGGGCGCGCGGATCGGCGCGGGCGG
>NZ_JAAGPB010001049.1:0-241 GCF_017104585.1 Burkholderia sp. Ac-20392 | reverse complement strand
AGGAGGGGGGGTATGGAGGGCGGGAGTAGGTTGAGAGGGGGGAGGGGGGGAGGGTGGGGGGAGGAGGGGAGTGGCGGGGGGGTAGCGTGGGGGGGCGGTGGGTGTGGGTGGTGGTGGGAGGGGTCAAGGGAGTGGTGTGGGGGGGTGTGACGGGGGGGGAGGGGGTTAGGGGGAGGGAGCGTGGGTATTAGAATCGGAGGGAGAACAGGTGGATTTAGATTTTTTTTTTTTTTAATGACCC
>NZ_JAAGPB010001048.1:0-804 GCF_017104585.1 Burkholderia sp. Ac-20392 | reverse complement strand
CACCCGCGACGAGCAGCCCGCCGCCGAGCGCGAGGCTCGCGATCACGGGCCACGGAATCCCGTAGCCGGGCACGTCGGTGTCGATCAGCATCAGCGCGCCGATCGTGAACGACACGATCCCGCCGAACCCGAGCACGCCGAAGGTCGGCAGGAACGCCTCGGCGACCAGGCAGCCGAGACCGAGCAGCACGAGGCCGAGACCCGCATAGCTGATCGGCAGCAACTGCATCGCGAACAGCCCGACCAGCAGGCAGATCGTGCCGACGACGCCCGGCAGTACGAAGCCGGGGTTCGCGAACTCGAAGAAGAGGCCGTAGATGCCGATCGTCAGCAGGATCAGCGCGACGTTCGGGTCGGCGATGATCGCCAGGAAGCGGCTGCGCCAGTCAGGCTCGAGCACGACGAGCGGCGCATGGGCGGTCGCGAGCCGCACCGTGCCGGCGGTGGTCGTCACGGTGTGGCCGTCGAGTTGGCGAGCCAGGTCGGCCGGATCCTGCGCGATCAGGTCGACCACATGCTGCGTACGCGCCTCGTTCGCCGACAGGCTCACGGCCTCGCGCACCGCGCGCTCGCCCCATTCGGCATTGCGCCCGCGCAACTGCGCGAGGCCGCGGATATACGCGGAGGCATCCTGCATCGCCTTGCGGATCTCGGTCGATTGCGTATCGGTCGGCAGGGCGGCCTGCGTGGCGGTCGCATCGGACGCCCCCGACGCTCCTGACGCCCCCGAGGTTCCGGCCGGCGCCCGCGGTACAGCGGGGTTCCCGCCCGGCGGCGCGGCGCCGCCGATGCCGAACTGCACGA
>NZ_JAAGPB010001047.1:0-1033 GCF_017104585.1 Burkholderia sp. Ac-20392 | reverse complement strand
CGGCACGGCTCAATGCCTTTCCATCCGCTCCAGCGCCTTGATGTCTTCTTCGGACGTCATTTCGCAGGCCAGCAGCGTCTTGCCCTTCAGCGCCGGGCCCTGGCGGGCCGACACGAGGATCAGCGCACCGCCCGGGCCACGGACCGTCAGCCGGCGCGAATAGCCGACGGACGACGCGCCCAGCAGGTGGCCCTTCTCGAGAGTGAGCTGGTAGCGTTTCGCGAGCTGGTCGGCGACCTCGCCGTCCACGAGCACGCCGATTCCGGTACTGACGAACACGACCTGCTGCGTCGTGAATCCGTCGCGGTGGATCGGCTCCGGCAGGCGGTAGACCGCGGCACCCAGCATCGACTCGTCCGGTTTCGGATCGGCTGCCTTGGCGGTGTTGTAGATCGAATCCATCAGGTCCGACGTGAACGGCGGCTTGCAGAGCGCGGCGTTGAAGATGTCGGGCTGGGCGGGCGGTGCGGCGAGTGCGGTGAGTGGTGCGCCGGCAATGACAAGGGCGCCGACGGCAGCGGCGCCAAGCCTGGAAAGGCGATGGGACATGGATGCAGTTCTCTCAGGTTTTATTGTGAGGCTGCATGGTAATGCATTGCCGCGCGCCGAACGATCGGCGGGGCGCGGCCGGATGGCGGCAAGGCAACCGGCGCGCGCGCCCGCGCCCCGCGATCGATTCCGTTGCCGGGTGATCGATCCGCGGGGCGGCGGGGCAGGCGCGTCATGCAGCCGGTGGGATGCCGGTTCGTGCGCGTGCGTTTGCGTGCGGACGAACCGTTACGGCGCGACGACCGGGTGCTTCAGCGCGTGCGCGGTCTCGATCCACTGCGCGTGGAATTCGTCCGCGTCGGGCTTGAGCCCGAGTTCGCCGTTGCGATAGGCCATTGCGAGCGTCTGCACGGCTTCCGGCAGCTCGTGCTCGGCGGCGCGGCGATACAGCGCCAGCGCGCGCGCCTCGTCGCGCGGCACGCCGCTGCCGTCCCGGTACGCGTTCGCGAGCATGAAGTCCGCGGCCGGGATGTCCGCGCGCGAC
>NZ_JAAGPB010001046.1:0-967 GCF_017104585.1 Burkholderia sp. Ac-20392 | reverse complement strand
CTCTACGCCGAGTTCGGCCATCCGCGCGAGCAATGCATCGCGCTCGCGTTCGGCGATATCGCCGAGACAGAACCCGTGGCTGATCGTCACCTTGCCCTGCATGCCATGCGCGGCCGTGCGCTGCAGGATCAGGTCGAGCGAGTACGCGCCCATCAATCCGCGCTCGTGCAGGTGGAGGTCGAGCCCGCGGCCGTGGCGCTCGGCGATCGCGAACAGCACGTCCACCGCTTCGACCGGATCGCCTTCGATCGCGCACGGGTCGAGCCCGCCGAGCAGATCGGCACCGGCGGCAAGGGCTTCGGACAGCAGCGCATCGGTGCCCGGCCGCTTGAGCACGCCCGATTGCGGAAACGCGACGATCTGGATCTCGACCTGCCCGCGCAGCGTCTCGCGCGTCGCGAGCACGCCGTGCAGATGCCGCAGCCCGGCTTCGGTGTCGATGTCGACGTGCGTGCGGATGCGCGTCGTGCCGGCCGCGAGGAACGCGCGCGACAATGCGAGCGACGCGACACCCGCGTCATGGCCGCTCGTCGCGCGATAGTGGCGTTCGTTCTCGATCCGGTCGACGAGGCGCGGCCCGACCTGGTTGCGATACCACGGCATGCCCCAGTGCGTCTTGTCGAGGTGCGTGTGGCCTTCGACGAGGCCGGGCAGCGCGAGCGCGCCCGCGCCGTCCTCGATCACGCAGCCAGCGGGCACGTCGAGCGACGGACCGATGCGCGCGATGCGATCGCCTTCGATCAGGATGTCGAGCGCGGCGTCGGCGCTCGGGCGGACGTTGCGGATCAGCAGGTTCGTCATGTCGGTTCCGGTGTGGTCGGTCAGTGCAGTCAGTGCGGTCGATACGAAGGGGCACGGCGCGTGCCGTGCCGCCGGTCAGATGGGTCAGCGCGTAAAGCGCAGCGCGGGGGCGAACGGCGCGCCCGTGTCGCTTTCGCCGCGACGGAACACCCAGCGCTCGGCCGGA
>NZ_JAAGPB010000103.1:0-21227 GCF_017104585.1 Burkholderia sp. Ac-20392 | reverse complement strand
ATCCGCCGCCTGCTCGCGCGCGGCGCCACGCTTCGCCAGCTTCCAGCCGACCACCAGCGCGAGCACGACGACCGGAATCGTCGCGATGGTCCACGTGCCGCCCGGATAATCGAACGCCATCAGCACCAGCACGCCGACGAGGAAGGCCAGCGTGAGCCACGACGTGAACGGCGCGCCGGGCATCCGGAACGACACGGCCTTCAGCTCGCCGCGATCGACCGCGCGGCGGAACAGGATCTGGCACATGACGATGAAGCCCCACGTCGTGATGATCCCGAGCGACGCCATGTTCAGCACGATCTCGAACGCCTGGGCCGGCACGATGTAGTTCAGCGGCACGCCGATCGCATTGATCGCGACCGTGATCAGGATCCCGCCGTACGGCACGCCGCGCGCATTCATCCGCGACACGAAGCGCGGCGCCGATCCGCCCATCGCGAGCGAGCGCAGCACGCGCCCGGTCGAATAGAGGCCGGAGTTCAGGCTCGACAGCGCGGCGGTCAGCACCACGACGTTCATCACGGTGCCGACGTACGGCACGCCGAGCTTGCTGAAAAACGTCACGAACGGGCTTTCGTGCGCGCTGTACGCCGTCCACGGCAGCAGCATCGTCAACAGCACGACCGAGCCGACGTAGAACAGCGCGATGCGCCACATCACGCTGTTGATAGCTTTCGGCAAGACCTTGCGCGCATCGGCGGTCTCGCCCGCCGCGACGCCGACGAGCTCGATGCTCGCGTAAGCGAACACGACGCCCTGCACGATCAGCACGGCCGGCAGGATGCCGTGCGGAAAGATCCCGCCGTGATCCGCGACGAGATGCAGCCCCGGCATCTGCCCGGCGACCGGATGGCCGCTCGCGAGAAACACGGCGCCGACCGCGAGGAACACCGCGAGCGTGCCGACCTTGACGATCGAGAACCAGAACTCCATCTCGCCGAACACCTTCACGCCGATCATGTTCATCACCGACACGATCCCGAGCGCGCCGAGCGCGAACACCCACTGCGGCACGTCCGTGAACACGGCCCAGTACTTCATGTAGATCGCGACCGCGGTGATGTCGACGATGCCGGTCGTCGCCCAGTTCAGGTAGTACATCCAGCCCGCGACGAACGACGCGCGCTCGCCCATGAACTCGCGTGCGTACGACACGAAGCTGCCGCTGGTCGGCCGGTGCATCACGAGCTCGCCGAGCGCGCGCATGATCAGGAACGCGAACACGCCGCAGACGAGATACACGAGCGCGAGCGCGGGCCCCGCATGCTGCAGGCGCCCGCCCGCACCGAGAAAGAGGCCGGTGCCGATCGCGCCGCCCATCGCGATCATCTGCACGTGCCGCGGCTTCAACTGCTTCGCATAGCCGGCTTCGTGCGACGCGAACATCGCATCGGGGTCGGCATGACGGGAATCCGCGCCGCCGGCCGGATCGGCCGGGCGCTCGCTGCTGTGGTTCATCGTGAGTCTCCGTTGTTTCTTGATGTATCGCGCCCCGCGCGGGGGGGCGCTTCGGGTGCAGCCGCTCGCAAGCCGCCGGCGTCACGCACCGGCGGCGCGCCCAACCAGCGTCAAAGCACGCGCGGCCGGATCAGCGCCTCGGGCTGCAGCGCTTCTTCGACCTGCGCATCGGTCATCCACTCGCGCTCCAGCACGACCTCGCGGATCGACTTGCCGGTCGCATGCGCCTCGGCCGCCACGGCGGTCGCGCGCTTGTAGCCGATGTACGGATTCAGCGCGGTCGCGAGCGCGACCGAGCGCTCCATCGTTTCGCGCAGCCGTTCGGGGTTCGCGGTGATCCCGCTCACGCACCGCTGCGCGAGCGTCGTGCAGGCGGCCGTGAGATGGCTGAAGCTGCGGAACAGCGCGCTGGCGATCACCGGCTCGAACGCGTTGAGCTGAAGCTGCCCGGCCTCGGCGGCGAAGGTCACGGTCAGGTCGTTGCCGAACACCTCGAACGCAACCTGGTTCACGACTTCCGGGATCACCGGATTCACCTTGCCGGGCATGATCGACGAGCCGGCCTGCACCGGCGGCAGGTTGATCTCGCCGAACCCCGCGCGCGGGCCGCTCGACAGCAGCCGCAAGTCGTTGCAGATCTTCGACAGCTTCACCGCGATCCGCTTGAGCACGCCCGACACCTGCACGAACGCGCCGCAATCCTGGGTCGCTTCGATCAGGTTCGGCGCGGTGCTCAGGTCGAGCCCGGTAATGCGCCGCAGCGCCGCGAGCGCCTTCTCCGCGTACTGCGGATGCGCGGTGATCCCCGTGCCGATCGCGGTCGCGCCGAGATTGATCTCGCGAATCAGCCAGCCGGCTTCCTGCAGCCGCGCAATGTCTTCCGTCAGCATCACCGCGTAGGTCGAGAACTCCTGGCCAAGCGTCATCGGCACCGCGTCCTGCAGCTGCGTGCGGCCGAGCTTCAGCAAGCCGGCGAATGCGTCGGCCCGCTCCGCGAACGCATCGCGCAGGCGCGCCATCGCTTCGAGCAGGTGCTCGACCGCGAAGCAGGTCGCGACGCGGATCGCGGTCGGATAAACGTCGTTGGTGCTCTGCGCGAGATTGACGTGCTCGTTCGGATGCAGGATTTCGTACTGCCCGCGCGCGTGCCCCATGATTTCGAGCGCGCGGTTGCAGATCACCTCGTTCGCGTTCATGTTGGTCGACGTGCCGGCGCCGCCCTGGATGATGTCGACGACGAACTGGTCGTGCAGGCGCCCTTCGCGGATCTCGACGCACGCGGCGGCGATCGCATCGCGGTACGGCTGCGGCAGCAGCCCGAGCTCGCAGTTCGCGTCGGCCGCGGCCTCCTTCACGGCGGCGAGCGCCATCACGAGGTACGGCAGCGACGCAATGGTGCGGCCCGAAATGTCGAAATTCTCCTTCGCGCGCAGCGTATGAACGCCGTAGTACGCGTCGTCCGGAATACTTCGCTTACCTAAAAGATCCGCTTCGACGCGGAAGCCGTTTTCTGTCATCGTGCCCTCCTGGGTGTCTCGTGCCGCTCGTCGTTCGCCGCTTGCCGACGCGACGGGTTCGCATTCTATGCCTTTGCAAAAACAAGCTCGCTTATGTATTATCGAAAGCGGTTTTGCGTGGGACGCAACAGCGAGAATCGAATGAAAAAAGGCGCGAAAGAATCCGGCATCGATCACATGGGCGCAATGCGCGCGTTCGTGAGAGTGGTCGAAACGGGGAGTTTTTCGGCGGTCGCGAAGGAGATGCACGTGTCGACGTCCACCGTCGCACGCAAGGTCACGGCGATCGAGGAGGCCCTCGGCGTCGCACTGCTGCACCGCTCGACGCACAGCGTGACGCTCACCGAAGCCGGTCATATCTACCTGGAACGCGCCGTCACGCTGATCGCCGATCTCGACGACACCTTGCGCGTCGTCGCCGAACTGAATGCGCAGCCGAGCGGCCCGCTGAAGCTCACCGCGCCAGTGGCATTCGGCCGCCGTCATCTCGCGCCGCTGGTCGCACCGTTCCTCGCGCGCTACCCGACGATCCAGCTCGACGTGCGGCTTACCGACAACCACAACGACCTCGTGGCCGGCGGCTTCGATCTCGACATTCACGAAGGCGAGAATTACCTGGACAACCTCGTCGTCCACCGCCTGTCGCGCAACGACAGCATCCTGTGCGCGACGCCCGGCTATCTCGACCGCTGCGGGCGCCCGTCCACGCCGGACGAGCTCAAGCAACACAACTGCCTGCGCTACGTGCATCCGGAAGGCGATCCGCGCTGGGATCTCGTGAACGGCGACGCGCATCACAGCCTGCTGCCGGCCGGCAACCTCGTCACCGACCATTCGGAGCTGCTGCTCGAAGCGACCTGCGCGGGGCTCGGCATCGCGGAGTTCGAAATCTGGCTGGTGCGCGACCTGCTCGCGAGCGGCCGGCTCGAAGCCGTGCTGCCGCGCTACCGGCTGCAGAACCGGCTGACGGGCGAATACATCTACATCGCGTATCTTGCGAACCGGCGCAGCTCGGCGAAGCTGCGCGTGCTGAAGGACTTTCTCGCGGAACACCTCGCGCATATCGGCGAGTTGTCGGCGCTGGAACTGACGAAGATTCGCGGCGCTTAGCGCGTAACGCACGCGCTTGCCTTCACGCTCGCGCCGGCCGACAGGCAGACGCGCGCGCACGCCGCCACGCACGGCCCGGGTCGCGGGCCGGCGGCGTCAGCGCATCCGCACCGTTCAGCCCGGCTGCAATTCGAACGGGAACGCGGCGTGCCCGATCTCGACGCCCTGCGTATTGAGCATTCGCGGCCGATGAAAGCCGGCCAGTGGCGCGCGCTGCGCGGACGTGCCGATCTGCAGCCGCTCGAGAAGTTCGCTGACGACCATGTAGAGCACGTCGAGATTGCCGTCCTCGATCTTCACCGAGATGCCGAGCGCGCCGTCGGCACCCAGCGCCCGCGTGCGCTCGGACGCCCGCACGCCGATCCCGTAGCACGCATCGGCGCCGAGCTTGCCGACCACCTGCCCGTCGAACGCGTTCATCAGCACCGTGCAATAGCGCCCTTCGCCGGCAACCAGCTCCGGATACGCGGTCATCGCACGATGAATCCGCGCCAGTGCACGCACGCGATCGCTGATTGCGCCACCGCCCGCCTCTACCGTATCCGCACCGTCGGCCAGCGATGCGTAGAGACGCGCGAGCCGGTCCAGCGAAAACGCCGGCGTCGGCAGGTTGCATCCGTCGATCGCCCAGCCCACTTCGTCGTCGCGCAGCCCGCACGCATCGGCCACCACGTGCTTCACGCGCACCTGCATCGGATGGTCGGGCAGATGGTAGTCGGCCATTGCGGCGCCGATTGCCCGCGCGCCGGCCAGCATCCCGACGTGCTTGCCCGAACAGTTGCTGCACACGCCGGTCGGCGTGTAGTCGCGCTTGATCCATGAGCGGTACACCGCATCCGACAACGGCGGATGGCCGCCGCAACGCAAGTCCGATTCGTGCGCGGCGACCTTGGCGAGCATCGCGCGCGTGCGTTCGATATGCCGGTCCTCGCTGCTGTGCGACGCGCACATCAGCGCGATGTCCGCATCGTCGAAGCCGAAGCGTTCGGGCGCGCCCGTCTCGATCACCGACAGCGCCTGCGCCGGCTTGGCTGCCGAGCGCGCCAGCGTCATCCGGAACGGATCGCCGAACCGGGCCAGCAGCCGGCCGCGTGCATCGACCACCGCCACATGGGCGACGTGCGTGTTCTCGATCGCCTCGCCTCGGTACGTGACGACTGCTGCGCGTGGGGTGTCCATCGTGTGTTGTCTCCTTGCTCGGGGCCTGCTTGCCGGGGCCCGTCCAACCGGTACGGCAGTGTATCGAGTCACCACCGCCACGCGCCGCCCGGGCGATGGAAAGCCGTGTTGCACGCGACGCAAAGGCGATCTCGCCCCCACGAAAACCTGACCGAATTCGTACAAAAACCATTCGATCGTTTACAGAATTGGTACCAATCCGTACAATTGCGGCCGCAAACGCGAATCATACGCATTTACATTGACGTTTTCCGATGCTCGGCGCTGCCCGGCCGGTATCGAGAAGACGCACCTGCTCACCGAATCTTCTGCTGCCTCTCGATATGCCCGCCCAGTTCAAGACGAGGCCTCGCGCCCTCGTGTCGGCGCTGACCTGCTCCGTTTTCCTGACGCCGCTGCTCGCCTCCGCCGAAACCGCCCCTGCTTCCGCGCCCGCCGCCGACCAGCCCGCCCCGTCCGCCGACGTGCAGGCGACGCTGCCGACGATCAACGTCCAGTCGACCGCGCCGTCGGACATGCAGGTGAAGCGTTCGCCGTCGTACAAGTTCACCGCACCGCTGCTCGACACGCCGCGCTCGGTCACGGTAATTCCCGAGCAGCTGATCAAGGAAAAGAACGTCACGTCGTTCGCGGACGCGCTGCGCTCGGTGCCGGGCATCACGTTCCTCGGCGGCGATGCGGCCGCGAACCCGTCGGCCGATCGCCCGGTGATCCGCGGCTTCGAATCGCGCAACTCGATCTTCGTCGACGGGATGCGCGACTCGGGGCTGCAGAACCGCGAAACGTTCGCGGTCGAGCAGATCAGCGTGATCAAGGGCCCCGATTCGGTCTATGCGGGCCGCGGCTCGGTGGGCGGCAGCATCGACATCGTCACGAAGACGCCGAAGAACGACAACTTCATCAACAGCAGCATCGGCTTCGGCACCGACGGCTACAAGCGCGCGACGGTCGACGCGAACCACAAGATCAACGACACGACGGCCGTGCGCCTGAACGTGATGGGTCACGACGCGAACCAGGCCGGCCGCAACGACGTGTACAACAAGCGCTGGGGTGTCGCGCCGTCGATCGTGTTCGGGCTGAACACGCCGACTACGGTCACGGTCAGCTACTACCACATGAACTCGTACGACATGCCGGACTTCAGCGTGCCGTTCCGCGCGTCGGGCGGCACGCCGGTGCCGACCGATCGCGGCCAGTTCTTCGGGCTGAACACGCGCGACTACCGCTACGGGCAGACCGACACCGCCCAGGTGCGCGTCGAGCACAAGATCAACGACGACTGGAAGCTGAAGAACACGACGATGTTCGGCCGCTCGACGCTCGATTACGTGGCGACGAACCCGCAGATCCTCGCGTCGAACCCGAACATGCTGAGCCTGCAGGCGAAGAGCGGCAAGTACGCGCTCAACGGCTTCTCGAACCAGACCGAAGTGACCGGCAGCGCGAGCCTGTTCGGCATGAAGCACACGATGACGGCCGGCGTCGAGTTCAGCCATGAGCAGGCACGCTACGAGGGCTACCTCGTGTCGGATTCGGCCGGCAACAACATCCGCTCGGGCGGCCCGTGCTCGGTGGCCGGCAACTGCACGCCGCTCGCGGGCGGCTGGAACCCGAACATGCCGTGGACCGGCAACATCGTGCTGAACGGCGACAAGGGGTTCCCCGGCCCGACGACGAACACGCGCACCGACACGGTTTCCGCGTACATCTTCGATACCGTGAAGCTGTCCGAGCGCTGGCAGTTCAACACGGGGCTGCGCTTCGACCGCTACGACACGACCGGCAAGCAGGCCGGCGTGGCCGACCTGTCGAACACGTCGAACCTGTTCAGCTACCAGTTCGGCCTCGTGTTCAAGCCGGTGAGCAACGTGAGCCTGTATGCGTCGTACGGCACGTCGTCGAACCCGCCCGGCGCGAACAGCGGCCTCGGCGGCGGCACCGACCAGATCACCGCGACGAACCAGGATCTCGCACCGGAGCGCTCGCGCAACATCGAGATCGGCGCGAAGTGGGACGTGTTGCAGGACCAACTGTCGCTGACGTCGGCGCTGTTCCAGACCGAGAAGACCAATGCGCGCGTGAGCGACGGCCTCGGTCACACGGTCAACGCGGGCAAGCAGCGCGTGCGCGGCGTCGAATTCGGCTTCGCGGGCAACCTGACGCCGAAGTGGCACGTGTTCGGCGGCTACTCGTACCTGAACGCGATCACGACCGACGCAGGCCCCGGCAGCCCGGGCGCATCGGGCCTGCCGATGGTGATGGTGCCGAAGCACAACTTCACGCTGTGGACGAGCTACGACGTGATGCCGAAGCTCACGCTCGGCGCCGGTGCGACGGTGATGAGCCAGACCTACGCATCGGTATCCGCGACGACGAAGAAATGGACGCCCGGCTACGCACGCTTCGACGCGGCCGCAACCTGGCGCGTGAACAAGACGATGGACGTGCAGCTCAACGTGCAGAACCTGTTCGACAAGAAGTATTACTCGAGCGCGTATCCGATCTACGCGACGTGGGCGCCGGGCCGTTCGGCGATGGTCACGCTCAACTTCTATCAGTAATGCCGCTGGCGGGGAAGGGCGTGGTACGCCCTTCCCCGCCGCGCTCACCACGGCAGCGAGTACGTCTTCACGTTCGTGAAGCTCTTCATCGCTTCCTGTACGCCTTCCTTGTACCCCAGCCCCGAATCCTTCACGCCGCCGAACGGCGTCACTTCAAGCCGGTAACCCGGCACTTCGCGCACGTTCACGCTGCCGACTTCCAGCTCGGTGATGAAGCGCGTGATGGCGTCGAAGCGGTTCGTGCAGACCGACGACGACAGCGCATAGTCGGTGCTGTTCGACATCCGGATCGCTTCGTCGATGTCGCGGAAACGCATGATCGGCGACACGGGGCCGAAGGTTTCGTACTTCACCAGCGGCATGTCGGGCGTCACGCGATCGATCACCGTCGGCGAATACAGCGCGCCGTTTCGCACGTTGCCGACCAGCAGCCGCGCCCCGCGTGCGATCGCGTCGTTCACCTGCTGCTCGCAGAACTTCGCGGCCGCCTCGTCAATCACCGTACCCATGTCCACCGACGGATCGGCCGGGTTGCCGTACGACCACGTGCGCGTCTTCTCGACCACCAGCTCCGTGAAACGATCGGCCACCGACTCGTGCACGAGCATCCGCTTGATCGCCGTGCAGCGCTGGCCCGAGTTTTTATACGAGCCCGACACCGCGAGCGTGCTCGCTTCGTCGAGATCGGCATCTTCCATCACGATGATCGGATCGTTGCCGCCGAGTTCGAGCACCGCACGCCGGTAGCCCATCCGCGATGCAATCGACTTGCCGATCGATACGCCGCCCGTGAACGTGATGAGGTCGATCGCCGGGTTCGTGATCAGCTCGTCGGCAATCTCCTTCGGGTCGCCGGTGAGCACTTGCAGCATCTGCGGCGGCAGGCCGGCTTCGTACAGGATGTCCGCGAACAGGTAGCACGACAGCGGCACCTTCTCCGACGGCTTCACGACGATCCGGTTGTTGGTCGCGACCGACGGCACGATCTTGTGCGCGACCTGGTTCATCGGATGGTTGAACGGCGTGATCGCGGAAATCACGCCGAGCAGCGGATCGCGCTGCGTGTACACGCGGCGCTTCTTGCCGTGCGGGGTCAGGTCGCACGAGAAGATCTGCCCGTCGTCCTTCAGCACTTCGCCGGCGCCGAACGTCAGCACGTCGGCCACGCGGCCGGCTTCGTAGGTCGAATCCTTGATGCACAGGCCGGACTCGGCCGTGATCAGCCCCGCAATCTCGGCCGTGCGCGAGCGCACGATGTCGGCCGCACGGCGCAGGATCGCCGCACGATCGTGACGCGTGAGCACAGGCCGGTATGAGCGTGCAACCGCGAACGCGCGCCGCACGTCGTCCAGCGTCGCCTTCGGCACCGTGCCGACCAGCGAGCCGTCGTACGGATTGCGCACGTCGATGACTGCGTCGCGCCACGCGCGCTGCCCGTCGATGCGCAACGCTTCGTGCCGCACGTCGGATGCGGGAATCGGCTTCAGGACCGTACTCATGTCGTCTCCGTCTTGGTGTAGCGTGATCGTGGTCACGCTTTCGATTACCGCACCACCACCAGCCCTTCGTATTCGAGGCAGCGGCACAGCGTCGCCCATGCCGGCGTATCGGGCCACTCACGCGCGCGGGCATCGATGCGGATCGGCCGGCCGAATTCGCGCGACGCGCACGCCAGCAGCGTGTGCGCGATGCCGCTGCGCCGATACGCGGGTTCGACGAACAGCCGCGTGAGCGCCGGCGATCGCACGGCACCACCACCGCCACCGTCGTCGATGCCGAGTTCACCGATCGCCTCGTCGTCGCGATACGCGATCGCCGTCGCCCGTGCGTCGTCGAACACGATGCGGATCACGCGCTCGCAGCGATCCCTGAACACGACGACATGCATGGCGCCCCTCTCCGTTGCATCACGCTGCAGGCGAACGCGATGCGCGCACGCCTCCCTGCGCCCGCGAACCGGGGACTTATCCGGATCGTCCAGGGGCGACGGTTTGAGTATCGTCTTGCCACGTCGGCGCGCAGTAGTGCCAGACGACACATTTCATTGAGTCCACATCCGCGGCGCGACGCGCGTATTCTCGCGACACCGCGCCCCTCGCGGGCCGCGCGCACACCACGCGCACCGCCTCGCGTTTCCCGTACCGATCACAGGAGGAAGCATGCCGAGTCGTACCCCGACCGCCTTATGGGCCCAGCAGTTCCGGCGGTCGTCGGCGTCGAGCCTGCAGGACCAGATCCGGCGGATGCTCGTGGCCGCGATCCTCGACGGCCAGCTCGCGCCCGATGCCGCGCTGCCGTCGAGCCGCGAGCTCGCCGACCAGCTCGGCGTCGCGCGCAACACCGTCGTGCTCGCGTACCAGATGCTCGTCGAAGAGGGCTACCTGATCTCGCGCGAACGCAGCGGGCACTTCGTGAACCCGAAGATGCTCGAGGGCCTGCCCGGCTTCGCGGCCGCCAAGCCCGCCGCGCAGCCGGGCGGCGGCGACGAAACGCCGGGCCGGCCCGCCTGGGACAAGCGCATCGCGCATCCGCCGTCGAGGCAGCGCAACATCGTGAAGCCCGCGAACTGGCAGCACTACGAATTTCCGTTCATCTACGGGCAATTCGACCAGTCGCTGTTTCCGACCAACGACTGGCGCGAATGCTGCCTGAAGGCGCTGTCGGTGATGGAGATCCGCAACTGGGCGCCCGACCTGATCGAACGCGACGACGAATCGCTGATCCAGCAGATCCGCACGCGCGTGCTGCCGCGGCGCGGCGTGTTCGCGATGCCCGACGAGATCGTCGTCACGAACGGCTGCCAGCAGGCGCTGTACCTGATCGCGGACCTGCTGTGCGGCAAGCACACGACGGTCGGCTTCGAGAACCCCGGCTATCCGGACGCGCGCAACATCTTCGAGAACCGCAACGCACGGCTCTTGCCGCTGCCCGTCGACGGTCACGGGATCGCACCCGCCACGCTCGGCGATACGCTCTCGCGCTGCGATTACGTGTACGTGACGCCGAGCCACCAGTGCCCGACCACCGCGACGATGCCGGTCGAGCGGCGCCGCGCGCTGCTCGATTGCGCGCAGCAACACGATTTCGTGATCATCGAGGACGACTACGAGAGCGAGAACACGTTCTCCGGCACGCCGCATCCGGCCTTGAAAAGCCTCGACACGGCCGACCGCGTGATCTACGTCGGCAGCCTGTCGAAGACGTTCGCGCCGGGCCTGCGGCTCGGTTACGTGGTCGGGCCGCGCGAGTTGATCCGCGAGCTGCGTGCGCTGCGGCGGCTGATGGTGCGCCACCCGGTTGCGTACATCCAGCGCGCGTTCGCGACCTTTCTCGCGCTCGGCCATCACGACGCATTGCTGCGCCGGCTCGCGCATGCGTACAGCGAGCGCTCGCAGGCGCTGATGGCCGCGCTCGACGCGCATTTGCCGGAAGCGCGCTACGTGCAGGTGACGGGTGGCGCGTCGTGCTGGGTCGAAGGCCCGCCGTGGCTCGACGCGACGCGCCTCGCCGCCGACGCGCAGGAAGCCGGCATCCTGATCGAGCCGGGCAGCGTGTTCTTCATGAACGATGAAGGCGACGCGCGACGCTGCTTCCGGATGGGCTTCTCCGCGATCCCGCTCGAGCGGATCGAGCCGGGTGTGCGGGCGCTCGCGCAATGCGTGCGCACGCAACGTCCGGGGGCCTGACCGCACGCGAAAAAGGCGTCGTGCGCCGGCGCTGCGCAGTCGCCCGGAAGCACGAACGTCGCGTATGTTGCGGCCGTAAAACCCGTTTCGACGATAGGCCGTGTTCACCCTGCGGGGTGGCTCACGGCCGCGCGCTTGCGGATCATCTTTTCGGGTATCGGTGAACGGCAGGCGTGAATGCATGACGCATCGATTCGACCGGCAGATCATTTTCCGCGGCTTCATCGGACACCGCTTGCGGCGCTCGTGCCTGCACACCGCTTCACTGCGACTTCAATGCACGATCGCCGGGATTCTTTTCGTTTCGATTCGTTTAGTAAATCCAATAAAAACATTACAACTCTCCAAATCCGGTTGACAACGGATTCGTCCAAATCCTAGTGTTACGACGCTGAAAGACGGCAACCCGCGACGACGAAGCAACGATTCGATCGATTGGATTGCCAAAGAAAAAAATGCATGGATAACCGGAGGGGGCGATCATGATTCGATTCACGACGCTCGCGGCAATCCTGGCCGCGACGTATGCGTTGAGCGGGTGCGGAGGCGGTGACGGCAGCGACGGAACCGCGGCGTCGGTATTGGCGGCACGCCCGTCGGAAGCCGTGGCCGATACGACGAATCTCGACGACAACCGCAACCTGTCGTTGACGCAGTACGTCGATCCGCTGATCGGCACGCTCGCGAGCAATTCGCCGAACCCGGTGCCGGCGGGACAGGCCGGCAGCGTCGAACCGGCCGCCGGCCTGCCGTCGGGCATGGTGCAGTGGGCGCCCGACACCAACACCACGCCCGCGCCGAACAGCAGCCAGGAGCCGAACTCGCCCGCCGGCTACTACTACGACATCCACTCGATCCAGGGTTTCAGCCTGACGCACATGCCGGGCGCCGGCTGCAGCGGTAACAACGGCGAATTCCCGGTCATGCCGACCACCGACCCGACGCAGCTCGCACCGACATTCAGTCATGCGAATGAAATAGCCAAGCCGGGCTACTATTCCGTGCTGCTCGACTCGCAGATCAAGGTGGAGCTGACCGCCACCCTGCGCACCGGCTTCGGCCAGTTCGCGTACCCGGCCGGCAAGCCTGCCCTGCTGGTGCTCGACGCAACCCGCACCAACACCAGGACCTCGACCACCGGCGCCATTACGCAGGTTTCCGACAGCGCCATCTCCGGCAGCACGATCGGCGGCGGCTTCTGCGGCAACTCGGTGCCGGTACCCGTCTACTTCTACGCCGCCTTCGACCAGGCGTTCACGTCGGCCTCGATTTCGCACGGTGTGGCCCAGCTTGGTTTCCGCTCCGGCCAGACGGTCAGGATGAAGATCGGCCTCTCCTACGTCAGCGTCGCCAACGCGAAAGCCAACCTCGACGCGGAAAATCGCGGCTGGGACTTCGCGGGCGTACGCACGCAGGCCGACCGCATCTGGAACGACCGCCTTAACGGCATCCGCGTGGCGGGCGGCACGCTCGACGCGAAGAAGAAGTTCTACACGGCGCTGTATCACGCGCTATGGGCGCCCAGCATCTTCAGCGACGTGAACGGCCAGTACATCGGCTTCGACAATACCGTGCATCAGGTCGCCAAGGGCCAGCAAGCGCAGTATTCGTCGTTCTCGGGCTGGGACATCTACCGTTCGCTGATCCAGCTGAAGTCGATCCTCAACCCGTCCGAGACCAGCGACATGATCCAGTCGCTGATCAACGACGCGGATCAATGCGGCGCGATTCCGCACTGGGTCAACGACAACGTCGAGGATGGCGTGATGCCGGGCGACGCCGGTTCGCTGATCGTCTCGAATGCCTATGCGTTCGGCGCGCGGCGCTTCGATACGCAATCCGCGCTGCAGCACATGGTGAAGATGGCGAACATCCCCGGCACGGCCTGCAACAACGTGACTACCAACGGCGGTCGCGCGAGCTACCTGCAGACCGGCTACATCACCAACGGCGAGTGGGGACAGGCTTCGTCCACGCTCGAATACACGAGCAGCGATTTTGCGATCTCGCGCTTCGCCGGGGCACTCGGCGATGCCGCCACGCAGCGCATGCTGCTGAGCCGCTCGGCCTACTGGCAGAACCTGCTCGACACCGCGCTGACGCCGCCGCTGATCGCGGCGCGCCAGTCGAACGGCGCGTGGATTCCCGAGACGCCGAGCAGCGGCGACAACTACGTGGAAGGCAATGCCGAACAGTACACGTGGATGGTGCCGTACAACGGCGCCGGCCTGTTCGCGCAGCTCGGTGGCAATGCGGCGGTGACGTCACGGCTCGACCAGTTCTTCACGGTGCTCAATGCCGGCCTGAGCCTCCCCAACTTCTACATGGGCAACGAGCCGACCTTCGAGGTGCCCTGGCTCTACAACTGGGCCGGGCAGCCGTCGGGCTCGCAGCGCGTGGTGCAGCAGATCCTGGGCAGCGCGTTCGGCACCGGCCCCGACGGCTTGCCGGGCAACGACGACCTCGGCGCCGTGTCGGGCTGGTATGTCTGGGGCGCGCTGGGCCTGTATCCGCAGATCCCGGGCGTGGCGGGCCTGGCGATCGGCAGTCCGCAGTTCCCGCAGATCGACGTACGGCTCGGCAACGGCCGCACGTGGCGGATTCGCGCCGACGGTGCGCCCGCGTCCAGCTATGTGCAGTCGCTGTCGATCAACGGCCGCGCCCACGATGTGCCGTGGGTCGCCTACGACGACATCGCAAACGGCGCGACGCTGCACTTCGCGATGGGCAGCGCGCCGTCGCAATGGGGCAGCCGGAAGCAGCCGCCGTCGTTCGGCGTGCCGGTGGCGATCAACGCGGCTGACAGCTACAACAATCGCGGCTTCAGCGCGGACGGTGCGACCAATACCGACGGCCAGGGCGCGGACTTCGACGGCAGCCTGTTCAGCTACTCGCTGAATGCGCTGGCAGCGGCGGGCGTGCAGCCCGGCAAGCCGTTCGCGGTGGCCGGCGCCAACGTGGCGGTGGCGGGCGGGCCGCTGTCGCTCGACAACACCGTGACCGTCGGCCAGACCGTGATGCTGCCGCCGGGATCGGCCGGCACCGGCGTGGTGGTGCTCGGCTCGTCCAACAACGGCCCGAGCAGCGGCACCGCGCAGCTGAATTTCGCGGACGGCTCGAGCCAGGCTGTCACGCTGGCGTTCGACGACTGGACGCTGAACGGCGGCAGCGCGCACGCCAGCGCGGCGATCGCCGTCACGATGGCTTACCGCAACTCGGGCAGCGGCCAGCAGGACAACGTCAAGACCTACATCTTCGCGCAGAAGATCTCGGTGCCGCCCGGCAAGGTGGTGACGAGCATCGTGCTGCCGCGCCAGGTGAGCGCCGGCAAGATGCACGTGTTCGGCATCGGGATGACGGCGTCCTGACGGCCGCATGACCGGCGGGGATGCATCGGGCCTTCCGATGCATCCCCTCGCCGGCCGGCACCGCCGCCGCGCGATCCGCGACTCATCGCGCCACTGCAACGGTTTCGCGTTACGCCCCTGCGGCAGATCATTTTGCTCCTCGCTCCGCGTCGATGATTGCTGTCGATGCGCGTCAACGAACCCGCCGCCGGGAACCCACGGGGCGCCGGTAGACAGGCGCGCCGGCCCGGCTGCTCCCCCTGGCCCAAGCGAAACCTCCCGACTGGCGCTACCGCCAAAAACGAGCGCTCACTAACGTGTCGATACCGCGTGCCGCATGCGCGCCAGCGCCTTGCGCACCGCCCACCATTCGACAGGAGACACGTTATGGCAGATACGCTCACCGGCCCCGTCACGGCCGCCACGCTCGCGGCATTTTCCGACGCATTCAACCGGCACGACGCCAATGCGTTGATGGGCTTCATGACCGAGGACTGCGTATTCGACGCGGCCGGCGGCCCCGACATCCACGGCACGCGCTTCGTCGGCCGCGACGCGGTACGCGCGGCGTTCGAAGCCGTGTTCAAGACCTTCCCCGATGCGCATTGGGGTCGCGGCCGCCATTACGTCGTCGGCGAACGCGGCGTCTCCGAATGGGTGTTCACGGGCACGCACGCCGAAGGCTGGCGCATCGAGGCCGAAGGCTGCGACCTGTTCGAATTCCGCGACGGACTGATCGCCGTCAAGCGCGCGTTCCGCAAGGAACGGCCGAAACAGCCGGCCTGAGCGCACCGCCCGGGCCACCGTGCCCCACGCGCATTTTGAAACGAATCATTTCATTTCATTCCACATTTCCCGGCAGCGGGCGGAATGACTTGACCGGCCTTACTCAGCAAATAGCATCTGGAACAAGACGTTCCGTTAATTGAACAATCGGAGACAACCCATGAGCGAACAATCCACTTCCCTGCGTGCATCGGCTAGCGGTCCGCAGGACATGACGCCGTCCGAAGCCTTCGTCGAGACCCTCGCGGCCAACGGCGTGACCGACATGTTCGGCATCATGGGCTCCGCGTTCATGGATGCGATGGACATCTTCGCGCCGGCCGGCATCCGCCTGATCCCGGTCGTGCACGAACAGGGGGCGGGCCACATGGCCGACGGCTATGCACGCGTGTCGGGCCGCCACGGCGTCGTGATCGGCCAGAACGGCCCCGGCATCAGCAACTGCGTGACGGCCATCGCGGCCGCGTACTGGGCGCACAGCCCGGTCGTGATCGTCACGCCGGAAGCCGGCACGATGGGCATCGGCCTCGGCGGTTTCCAGGAAGCGAACCAGTTGCCGATGTTCCAGGAATTCACGAAATACCAGGGCCACGTCACGCACCCGGCGCGGATGGCCGAATTCACCGCGCGCTGCTTCGACCGCGCGCAGGCCGAGATGGGCCCGACGCAGCTGAACATCCCGCGTGACTACTTCTACGGCAAGGTCAAGGTCGAGATTCCGCAACCGCGCCGGCTCGATCGCGGCGCCGGCGGCGAACAGAGCCTGGACGATGCGGCCGCACTGATCGCGCAGGCGAAGTTCCCGGTGATCATTTCGGGCGGCGGCGTCGTGATGGCCGACGCGATCGAGGAATGCAAGGCGCTCGCCGAACGGCTCGGCGCACCGGTCGTCAACAGCTACCTGCACAACGACTCGTTCCCGGCGAACCACCCGCTGTGGTGCGGCCCGCTCGGCTACCAGGGCTCGAAGGCGGCGATGAAGCTGCTGTCGCGCGCGGACGTCGTGATCGCGCTCGGCTCGCGCCTCGGGCCGTTCGGCACGCTGCCGCAGCACGGGATGGACTACTGGCCGAAGGACGCGAAGATCATCCAGATCGACGCGGACCACAAGATGCTCGGCCTCGTGAAGAAGATCTCGGTCGGCATCTGCGGCGACGCGAAGGCCGCGGCGGTCGCGCTCACGCAACGCCTCGACGGCCGCACGCTCGCGTGCGACGGCTCGCGCGGCGAGCGCGCCGACCAGATCGCGACCGAGAAGGCCGCATGGGAAAAGGAACTCGACGACTGGACGCACGAGCGCGACGCGTACAGCCTCGACATGATCGAGGAACAGAAGCACGAGAAGCCGTTCAGCGGCGGCCAGTACCTGCATCCGCGCCAGGTGCTGCGCGAGCTCGAGAAGGCGATGCCCGAGGACGTGATGGTGTCGACCGACATCGGCAACATCAACTCGGTCGCGAACAGCTACCTGCGCTTCAACAAGCCGCGCAGCTTCTTCGCGGCGATGAGCTGGGGCAACTGCGGCTATGCGTTCCCGACGATCATCGGCGCGAAGGTCGCCGCCCCGCACCGCCCGGCCGTGTCGTATGCGGGTGACGGCGCGTGGGGCATGAGCCTGATGGAAACGATGACCTGCGTGCGCCACAACATCCCGGTGACGGCCGTCGTGTTCCACAACCGTCAATGGGGCGCGGAGAAGAAGAACCAGGTCGACTTCTACAACCGCCGCTTCGTCGCCGGTGAACTCGACAACCAGAGCTTCGCGGCGATCGCGCGTGCAATGGGTGCCGAAGGGATCACGGTCGACCGCCTCGAAGATGTGGGCCCGGCACTCAAGCGTGCGATCGACATGCAGATGAACGAAGGCAAGACGACGATCATCGAGATCATGTGCACGCGCGAACTCGGCGATCCGTTCCGTCGCGATGCGCTGTCGAAGCCGGTCCGCATGCTCGACAAGTACAAGGACTACGTATGACGCCGCGTCACTGACGCAACCCGTTGCCGGTCGCGCGCCCCTCTCGCGCGGCCGGCCCTCCGGCCGGACGCCGTGCCCCGTGCGGGCCGCCGCATCCGGCCGTTTTTTCTTTTTCTACCCGAGCGAACGATGAAAGCCCTCGACCGCATTCTCGACTCCGCGCGCCGCCAGCCGATGCGCATCGCGCTGTGCGAAGCCGACGATCCGCGCGTGCTGCAGGCCGCCGCGCGCGCGACGCGCGACGGCATCGCCCGCATCGTGCTCGTCGGCAACCGCGCGGCCATTCACGCCGCGGCCGCGCGCGACGCGATCGATCTCGACGGCATGACGCTCGTCGATCCGGCCACCGCCACGCAACGCGATGCCTATGCCGACACGCTGCATGCGCTGCGCAAGGGCAAGGGCATGACGGCCGACGCCGCGCGCGACGCGGTGCTCGACCCGCTCTGCCACGCGAACCTGATGGTGCGGCTCGGCGATGCGGACGGCTCGGTCGCGGGCGCCGTGCATGCGACGGCCGACGTCGTGCGGGCGGCAATCCAGCTGATCGGCGTCGATCCGGCGTTCCGGATCGTGTCGAGCTTCTTCCTGATGATGCTGTGCGAACCGTTCCACACGATCAAGGGCGGGCTGATCTTCTCCGACTGCGCGCTGGTCGTCGATCCGGACGCCAATCAACTCGCCGAGATCGCGATGGCCGCCGCCGACAGCGCGCACGCACTGCTCGGCGAGGAGCCGCGCGTCGCGATGCTGTCGTTCTCGACGAGCGGCAGCGCGCATCACGCGGCGGTCGACAAGGTGACGGCCGCGACCGCGCACGTGCGCGAACTGCGCCCCACCCTCGCGATCGACGGCGACGTGCAGCTCGATGCGGCGATCGTCGCGGAAATCGCCGAGCGCAAGATCGCACATTCGCAGGTGGGCGGCCACGCGAACGTGCTCGTGTTCCCGAGCCTCGAAGCCGGCAACATCGGCTACAAGCTCGCCGAGCGGATCGGTCGCGCGAAGGCCGTCGGCCCGCTGCTGCAAGGCTTGCGCCGCCCCGCGAACGACCTGTCGCGCGGCTGCAGCGCCGACGACGTCTATCACGTGATCGCGGCGACCACCGTGCAGGCGCAGGCGGCCGCGCAGCGCGCCGCAACCGGCGAGGCTGCGCACGCATGACAGCCGACAAACTGGCGATCCTGATCGCGGTGATCGGCGCCGGCAGCTATTTCCAGACCGTCACCGGCTTCGGACTCGGGATGATCGTGATGGGCGCGACGAGCGGCTTCGGGCTCGCGCCGCTCGCCACCGTCGCCACGCTGATGAGCGTCGTATCGCTCGCGAACGGCGCGACCGCGTTGCCCGGCCGGCTGCATCACATCGACTGGCGCGCGGTCGGCGCGGCGACGCTCGGCATCCTGCCGTCGGTCGTCGCGGGCGTGCTGCTGCTCGAATGCCTGAGCCGGTCCGCGGCCGACCTGCTGCAACTGATCCTCGGCGCGGTCGTGCTGTACGGCGGCCTGAGCGCGGCGCTGCGCCCGGCGCCGCTCACCGAGCGCTCGGACAACCGCAGCTTCTTCGTCAGCGGCCTGTTTGGCGGGTTGCTGAGCGGGATGTTCGGCGTATCGGGGCCGCCGCTGATCTTCCAGTTCTACCGGCAGCCGCTGACGCTCGTGCAGATCCGCTGCGCGCTGATCGTGCTGTTCACGACGACCTCGGCCACGCGTGTGCTGTACAGCGCATGTGAGGGCCAGCTCGATCGCGACATCTGGCTGCTGGCCGCGATCGCGACGCCGGTCGTGATGCTGACGACGGTAGCCGCGCGCCACTACCCGCCGCCGCTGTCGCCGGTCGCGTTGCGCCGGCTGGCGTTCGGCGTGCTGATGGCGATCGGCATCGGGCTGATCGCAACGTCGCTGCCGCCGCTGCTGCATCGCGCTTGACGTCGCTCGGCGTGCGCCGCGTCGAACCGCCGGGTTCCCGGCAATCGATTCGAACTCGACGCGTACACGTCCGCTGCGCTCGCGTCAAATGCAGTCGCCCGCTTCACCGCCGCGCGCCGATCCATCCGGCGATTTCGACGAGCCGCTTCATGTCGGGCGCCGATGCAAGATCGATCGCCAGCCGGTGCCGGTAATACGGGCCGAGATCGAGCCCGACGCCGAGCCCGAGGACTTCGACGCGGCCGGCCGCCTCCTGGCGGGCAACCACCTGCTTCAGATGGTTGTCGAGATAGAACGGATCATTCGCGAGCGCCGTCGCGCCGTCCATCGGGCTGCCGTCCGAGATCACGACGAGGATCTTGCGCGCCTCCGGCCGCGCCGCGAGCCGCGCGCACGCCCATTCGACCGCTTCGCCGTCGACGCCTTCGCGGAACAGATCGGCCTTGAACAGCGCGGCAATGCCCGTACGCGCGTGTCGCCAGCGGGTATCCGCGTCCTTGAACACCAGATGGCCGGTTTCGTTGAGCCGGCCCGGATGGCGCGGCTTGCCGCGCGCGAGCCAGTCCTGCCGTGCGCGGCCGCCGTTCCAGGCCAGCGTCGTGAAGCCGAGCACTTCGGTTGCAAGACCGGCGGCATCGCCCGCACGGGCCAGCGTGTCGACCATCAGCGCGACACCGTCGATCCACGTCTTCATCGACCCCGAACAGTCGATCATGAACGCGAGCGCGCAGTCGGCGTGCGGCCGCACGCGTTCGAGCCGGAACAGCCGCCGTTCGGCCGGCGAGCTGACCAGTTGCGCGAGCCGGCGGCCATCGAGGCGGCCGTGCTCCTCGCCGAACGACCAGCCGTCGGCCTGCGGCACGACCAGCGCCGCGCGCAGCACACGTGCAAGCCGCGTGACGTTGATCCGCTGTGCGGCGACCTGACCGTCGAGCCGGTCGCGATACTCGCGCAACAGTGCCGCGCGGATCTGCACAGCCGGCCGGAGCTCGCGATCGTAGCGCGTCGTATATGCGCGGTAGACGGCGTCGCCGCCCTGCAGCACGACGCTGTCACCCGTCTCTACCAGTGCCGGCAGGTCGATGCCCGTCTCGTCGAAATCGACCCACAGCGAGAAATTCGTCAGTGCATCGTCCTGCTCGCGGGCATCTTCCGTCTCGGTTTCGACGACGGCCGCGCGCGCGTCGCGGATCATCGACGCAATGCGCTTCGCAAGCGCCAGCGCATGTTCCGCGAATGCGCGCTGATCGCGCCGGCACCGCTTGAGCCCCGCGAGCTGCACGCCGATCTCGGGCACGATCGCCGCGCGCGACGCTTCGATCAGGTCTTCCGTCTCCTCGAGCACCGGCCAGCCCGTCAGACGCGACCATGCGATCTGCGCGACCGTGTACACGAGGATCCCGACATGCGTGTCGGCCTGCCCCGACCGGTGGAACGCGCGCGACCAGGTTTCGAAACGATGGCGCAGGTTCTGCACGACACCGCGCATGGCCGGCGGTGCCAGCGATTCGCAGCGCAACTGCTCGAGCATTTCGAACAGCACGCGCTCGACCGGATCGTCGCCGCACAGCGCGCGATGCAGGGCCGCATCCGAATGCAGGATGCGCAGCGCGGCGCCGTCGGCCGCGCCGCGCCACGACGCGAGATCGTCGTCGGCGGCCTGGGCGCGCAGGA
>NZ_JAAGPB010000102.1:0-233 GCF_017104585.1 Burkholderia sp. Ac-20392 | reverse complement strand
AAAAAAAAAAAAAAAATATCTTACGGCATTCCATTCATATTTATAAAATATCACACTCTCACTTACACCATCCAATTGTTTGCACGTCATTATATCTCACAGCTCAGTTCTATCATCATACCTGCTATCTATTTCATCCTCTTCTCTCTTGTCCTAGATCTATCTGTACGTCTTGCATCCTGTTCTTTATCTGAGGTAGTCCTGTATGACATCTGTTTCGCTCCTTAACTATC
>NZ_JAAGPB010001045.1:0-1113 GCF_017104585.1 Burkholderia sp. Ac-20392 | reverse complement strand
CGCGCGGTCCGAAACCGCCGCGGCCAGCGCGGCCAGCAGCGCACGTCGCTGGTCGGCCGGTGCCGCGCGATGGTTGTATGCGACGAGGCGCAGCGCGCCATCGTCGCCGAGTTGTGCGCGCAGCAACTGCGCACCGATGCCGTCGCCCTGCGCGACGCGAATCTCTGCGCCGTCGCGCACGGCGAACAGGCCGTCCGCGAATGCGAGGCGGTAGGTATCGAGCATCGTGAATCCGTCCGGACGCACTTCAGCCAGCATGGCGTGCCTCCTGTCCCGTTTCCGTGTGTGCATCGAGCCGCGCGCCAAGTGCCGCAAGCGTCGGCGACGCGAACAGGTCGGCGACCGTCAGCGCGTGACCGGCGCGGCTGGCCGCGTCGACGAAGCGCACGACGTCGAACGAGGTCGCGCCGGCTTCGAACAGGTTGGCGTCCGCTTCCGGCGCGGCCGTTGCGAACGTGTCGGACCACAGCGCCGCGAGCACGGCTGCCGCATGCGGCGCACGGGACGACGTTGCAGCGCGTGCATTGCCTTCCGCATGCGTGCGCTGCGACGCGTGCGCAATGGCATGCTTGTCGGGCGCGCCGAGCGCCGCTTCCGACGCGCCGGCGAAACGCGCGACTTCGTCGTGATAGACATCGACGAGCGCATCGACGAAACCGCGATCGAGCAGTTCGTCCGCATACGAGAATGCGGCGCTCACGCGGCCATCCGGATGCTCGACGACGTCCAGCTCCAGCGTGAACACGACGCGATGGCGCACCTCGTCGAATCCGGCCAGCGACAGGCCGGCCCAGTCGCGCGCCGCGGCGCCGGTCGGGCGCAGGTAGTTGAACATCACCTGGAACAGCGGATTGGCCTGCGCGGCACGCGGTGCGCGCAGCGCCGCGACGACCTCCGCGAACGGCACGTCCGCGTGTGCATAGGCCATGAGCGCCGTGTCGCGCACCTGGGCGAGCACGTCCGTACGACGCGCGGCCGGGTCGAGCTGCGTGCGCACGACGACCGAATTGATGAAGAGGCCGAGCGCGTCGCGAGCCGCATCGCCCGTCAGCTCGCGCGTCGACGCGAGCACGCCGACCGGCTGGTCGGACGCCCCCGTCGACGCGCGAGCTA
>NZ_JAAGPB010001044.1:0-239 GCF_017104585.1 Burkholderia sp. Ac-20392 | reverse complement strand
TGGCGCCGCGCGTGAGAACTAGAAAGTCGAGGAGAGAAAGGAGAATAGAGTTGGTCGCGAGTGCGATGGTTGTTGCCGCGATGCTGGTGACTATGGCTTTTTTAGGAGGCTCGCACGGAATAATCTATCGGCAGGTTCCGGTGTCCGTCTGATCGGCGATGGCGGGGTCCGTGGTGGTGGCGCTGACGTTTATGCCCGAACTGTGCGCGACCCTCCTCAAGGACGGTTTTTTTTTTTTC
>NZ_JAAGPB010001043.1:0-943 GCF_017104585.1 Burkholderia sp. Ac-20392 | reverse complement strand
CGAGCGTCACGCCGCAACGCTTCAGCTCCGCTGGCCTGCATCAGGCGCTCGGCGACAGCCTCGACCTGCTGAGCTCGTCGGCCGGCCTCGTGGCCAAGGCGATGCTGCCGCGCGACCCGACCGGTGAAGTCGCCACGCTCGTCGACCAGTTCGACAGCGTGGCGGAACCGGCGAGCCGCGACGGCGTGTGGGCGTCGCGCGACGGCACCCGTGCGGTGCTCGTCGTGCAGACGGCCGCCGCCGGTTCCGATACCGACGCGCAGGCCCGCGCGATCGACACCGTGCACCGCGCGTTCGCCGCCGCGCAGCAGGCCATGCCGAACGCCGCCGCGACCACGCTCGCAATGACGGGCCCCGGCGTGTTCTCGGTCGATACACGCGACACGATCCGGCACGACGTCGAACGGCTGTCGACGGCCAGCGTCGTGCTGATCGTCGCGCTGCTGCTGACGCTGTACCGTTCGCCGCGCACGCTCGCGCTCGGCTTGCTGCCGGTGCTGACGGGCGTCGCGGCGGGAATCGCGGCGGTCAGCATCGCGTTCGGCACGGTCCACGGGCTGACGCTCGGCTTCGGTACGACGCTGATCGGCGAAGCCGTCGACTATTCAATCTACCTGTTCGTGCAATCGGCGCAGGCCGGCACGCACGGCGCGGCGCGCCCGGCCGACGCGACGCGCGCATGGGTCGCCGCGTACTGGCCGACGATCCGGCTCGGCGTGCTGACGTCCGTGTGCGGTTTCGCGTCGATGTTGTTTTCCGGCTTCCCGGGCCTCGTGCAGCTCGGGCCGTTTTTGATCGTCGGGGGGTCGGAAGAGCGTCGTGTTGGGAAAGAGTGGATATCTCGGGTTGGTTTTCGGTGTTGGGCGTAGCGTTATAAAAAATAACAACACCCATCGCACTCTGTCTACGTCGATTTAAAATACTAGTGAACGCACATGCAGTA
>NZ_JAAGPB010001042.1:0-1149 GCF_017104585.1 Burkholderia sp. Ac-20392 | reverse complement strand
GCGCTCGCATCGGCCGCGATCCTCGGCGGCGTCGCGGCCGTGCTCGCGACGCGGGCCCGGCAGGCGGGCAGCACGCGGTGATGCGGATCAGGCGCAGCACCCTCTTGCAGCCCCACCCATTCACGTGGCCAAAATGCAAAACCCGCACACGGATACCGTGCACGGGTTTCAGATGAAACGGCAAACCGGGCGCCCTTGCGGGCGCTGCCTGGCTTAGTGGCCGAAGAACACCGACGAACGATCGGTTGCGGCCGGCACGACCACGCGCTGACCCGACTGCGACGTCGCGGCAGGGCTCGCACCGTAGCCCGTTGCATCAGCTTGCGCACCGGTGTTCTGGGCGGCGGCGATCTTTGCCTGTGCGGCCTGGATGTTTTCCGGGTAGTTCATCCAGTCGTTCGGGTTGTAGCCGGCCTTTTCGAGCTGGACCAGCTCGGCACGCACTTGCGCGCGCGTCAGCGGCTGCTGGCTCTGTGCAAACGAGACAACCGGTGCGGCCACCAGAGCGGCCAGTGCAACTGCCTTGATCAGCGATTTCATGATGCGTTACCTCCAGGATTGTTTTGTCAGGCGCTTCGGACTCGGGGTCGTTGCGCATGAGTAGAAGTCTAGGAGGCCACGCTATCAGGGTAAATACTTAAATCGCGAATTCACTGTTGACGGAAAACATACAATCGCCGCGGAATCACCCGAATCATCAGATGATTGTCGGCATTCATGCACTGAATGCCGTGGCGCGGCACGGGGTGCGCCCAGCCTTGCCTCAGCGCCGCCGATCGGTATCCGACGACGCCATCAGCCGGTCGAACAGCAGCGCCTTGAGACGGATCAGGTCGTCGGCGCCGGTCTCGCCGAACGCCGCGTGATGCAGCGTCAGCGCGGGCGCCGCCGGATCGGCATGGACGGCCCGCACCGTGCTGTCGAGCGCCAGCAGCTCGACCCGGTCGCCCGCCGAGTACGGAAGCTGTACGCGCAACGGTTCGCCGATTGCGGCGATCGGCCGGTCGACGGCAATCGACAGCCCGCTCAAGCTGATGTCGTGCACCATCCCGATCCCTTCCGCGCCCTCCGATCCGCCCGCGCAGCAGGCGGCGATCCGCACCGGCACGCGCGGCTCGGCGCGCGTGCGCAGCCGGTCGACGAAGCCGG
>NZ_JAAGPB010001041.1:0-1124 GCF_017104585.1 Burkholderia sp. Ac-20392 | reverse complement strand
GCGAGCGCGGCGATCTCGACCGGCTCGAACGTCAGCCCGCTCGCGCGGTTCTCGGCGCGCGCAAGCGCGAGCAACTGGGTGACGAGCCGCGCGGCCTGCTCGGAGCTCGTCGCGATCTGCTCGAGCGAGCGCTGCACGTCGGGCGGGACGGGGTGGCGCAGCGCGAACTCGGCCTGCGTGCGCAGGCCCGCGAGCGGTGTCTTCATCTGATGGGCGGCATCGGCGATGAAACGCTTCTGCAGCGCCATGTTCTGTTCGAGACGGGCGAGCAGGTCGTTGAACGACGTGACGAGCGGCTCGATCTCGGGCGGCGCGCGCTGCGCCTCGACCGGCGACAGGTCGTCGGGCCGACGCGCGCGGATGTGCGCCTGCAGCGCGTTGAGCGGCGCGAGCCCGCGTGACAGCCCGAACCAGACCAGCAGGATCGCGAGCGGGAGGATCACGAACTGCGGCAGGATCACGCCCTTGATGATGTCGTTCGCGAGCGCGTTGCGCTTGTCCAGCGTTTCGCCGACCTGCACGAGCACGGGCTGCGGGCTGCCCGACTGCGGCAGCGCGACCGTCGTATACGCGACGCGCACGTCGTTGCCGCGCAGCAGGTCGTCGCGAAACATGACGACGCCTGGCGGCGGGCGATCCTCGTCGCGCGGCAGCGGCATGTCGGCTTCGCCGGCGACCAGCTCGCCGCGCGTACCGAGCACCTGGAAGTAAACACTGTCGACGTTGTCCGCGCGCAGGAAGTCGCGGGTCTGCTCCGGCAGCGTCAGCTCGGCGACGCCGTTCACTGGATGGATCTGCCGCGCGAGCACGTACGCGTTGGTCTCGAGCGCGCGATCGAACGGGCCGTTCGCGATCGTCTTCGCGACCAGATAGGTGACGGCGATGCTCATCGGCCACAGCAGCAGCAGCGGGGCGAGCATCCAGTCGAGGATCTCGCCGAACAGCGAGCGCGGGCGCGGTGCCTCGGGCGCATCGGTTTCGTCGGGCGGCGCGAACGGGTTCTCGTAGCGCGCGTCGCGCGCCTCGTCGGCGGCCGACGACGGAAGGGCCCACGGCTGGACCCCCGTCCCCATGTAACCTCTCGTCATCCGTCTTCCGCCTGCGAAAAAACAATACCTACTGCG
>NZ_JAAGPB010001040.1:0-1083 GCF_017104585.1 Burkholderia sp. Ac-20392 | reverse complement strand
CGCAGCGCGGCCACCGGCAGGCCGAGCGCGGCCGCCTGGTCGTCGCCGAGCGCGAGCATGTCGAGCGGCTTCGCGAGCCACGCAAACACGGGCACCGCGAGCACGCACCACGGCAGCAGCATCGACACCTCGCCCCAGCTCCGGCCATACGTACCGCCGACGAGCCACACGACGAAGCGCGCGGGCTGCACGCTTTCCTGCGTGATCAGCCATTGCGCGAGCGTGGTCCACAGCGCGCCGATCACGATACCCGTCAGCGCCACCGCGAGCGGCGCGTAGCGATGCCGGTGATTCAGCGCGAGCGTGATCGCGAGCGACAGGCCACCGCCGATCAGCGCGGCGGCCGCGAGCGTCACGTGGCCCATCAGCGGCCACGTCGACAGCGCGAACAGCGTGGCGAGCCCCGCGCCCTGCGTGACGCCGAGCACTTCGGGGCCTGCGAGCGGATTGCGCACGACGCTTTGCATCGCGACGCCGCTCACCGCCAGCAACGCGCCGGCAAGCAGCGCGCACAACAGGCGCGGCATGCGCAGGTCGATCAGCATCCGCGCGAGCGCATCGTGACCGGACAGCGCATCGGACCAGCGCGCGATCGACAGCCACTCGGGGCCGGCCGATACGCCGACGAACACGATCAGCACGCCCGCCACGACGAACAGCACGGTGCGCAGCGGCCAGCCAAGCCGTTCGAGCCAGCCGACGAGCCGCGTCGAGCCGCCGCCCGCCGCCCGTTCAGCATCCGCGTGCAGCACGCCCGACCACGCGGCGCCGCGCCGGATCATCGCCAGCATCAGCGGCGTGCCGACCAGTGCGATCGCGACGCCGGTCGACAGCGTGGCGTCGAGACCCGACGCGAGCACAGCGCTGTCGGTGACGAGCACGAGCGCACCGCCCGCGAGCGCCGACAGCGGCACCAGCACGCCGGGCCGCGCCGCACGCGCGCCGCGCGCCTGGCGCAGCAGGTTCGGCGCGACGAGGCCGACATACGACAGCGGGCCCGCGATACTCACGGCCACGCTCGTGAACGCGACCGCCACGATCGTCGCGGCGAGCCGCGTCGCATCGACGCGCACGCCGGCCGCG
>NZ_JAAGPB010001039.1:0-943 GCF_017104585.1 Burkholderia sp. Ac-20392 | reverse complement strand
GTCGCGGGTCAGTTCATACACCGTCTGCCCGCGCAGCCGGAACGCCTGCGTGACATACGTGAAGTTTTCCGAATGGCCGGCGAACAGCAGCCCGCCCGGCTTCACGAGCGGCTCGAAGCGCGACAGCACCTGCCCCTGTGTCGGCTTGTCGAAATAGATCATCACGTTGCGGCAGAAGATCGCGTCGAACGGCTTCGCGATCCCGTAATCCGCATCGGTCAGGTTCAGCTGCTCGAAGCGGATCATCGCGCGCAGCTCGGGGCGCACCTTCACGCGGCCGGCCTGCGGGCCCGTGCCCTTCAGGAAGAAGCGCTTCAGCCGCTCCGGCGCCAGGTGCTTGACCTGGTCGTACGTGTAGATGCCGGCTTCCGCCTTCGCGAGCACCTGCGTGTCGAGGTCGGTCGCGAGGATCGACGCGCCGCGCGCGGCCGATTCGCCGAGCGCCTCGATCAGCGTGATCGCGATCGAGTAAGGCTCCTCGCCGGTCGACGCCGCCGAGCACCAGACCGATACCGGCGCCGGCCGCCCCTTCACGAAATCCGACAGGATCGGGAAATGGTGCGACTCGCGGAAGAACGCGGTCAGGTTCGTCGTCAGCGCATTGGTGAACGCTTCCCACTCGAGCGGATCGTCTTCCTGCTCGAGCAGGTCGAGATAGTCGCGGAACGTGTCGAGGCCGCGTGCCCGCAAGCGGCGCGCGAGACGGCTGTACGCCATGTCGCGCTTGTGCTCGGACAGCGAGATCCCCGCGCGTTGATGGATCAGCGCGCGAATGCGTGCGAAATCCGCGCCCGTGAACGCGAAGTCGCGCCCCGGCTCGCCCGCGCGAGGCGAGGCATCCGGTGCATCGGGTCGAAACGGCGCGCGCGCGTGCGGCATGGTTTAGAAGGTCTCCCAATCGTCGTCGGACGCGCCGGCCGTGGCCGCCGCCGGCTTCTCGCCA
>NZ_JAAGPB010001038.1:0-1117 GCF_017104585.1 Burkholderia sp. Ac-20392 | reverse complement strand
CCGCCGGCCGGGCCGCGAATACGTCGGCCACCGCACCGGCGGGTTCGCGATGAAACGCGAATGCCAGCGGCACGCGCGCCGAGCGCATCCCGTGCCGCATCGCGACGCCCGTTTCGGCCGGCCCGACGAACAGCACGCCGTCATCGGCCAGACGCTCGTCGAGCGAGCGGATCACGCGATCCTGCGCGTCGCGATCGAAGTAGATCAGCACATTCCGACAGAACACGAAATCGTAGCGAATGCCGGTATCAACGGCCGGTTCGACGAGGTTGGCCTGACTGAACTGCACGCACGCGCGCACGCGCTCGTCGAGCAGCCAGCCGTCGCGGGTCGGCGTGAAGTGCCGCGCGCGAAACTCCGTCGCGGTGCCGCGGAACGCATTGCGCCCGTAGCAGCCGAGCCGCGCCTGCTCGATCGCGCGCGCGCTGAGGTCGATCGCGTCGATCGTGAAGCTGGCCGGATCGAGGCCTGCGTCGAGCAGCGCCATCGCCGCCGAATACGGCTCCTCGCCGGTCGAGCACGGCGCGCTCAACACGCGGACCACCCGGCCGGGCAGCGCGGCGACCCGTTCGGTCGCGAGCCGCACGAGCGTCGCGAAGGCCTCGCGGTCGCGGAAGAACCAGGTCTCGGGCACGACGAACAGCTCGATCAGCGCACGTCTTTCATCTGCCGACGCGTTGAGCTGCTGCCAGTAGGCGTCGAGCGCGTCCTGCGTCACGGGCAGCCGCGCCGCCGACGGCAGGCGCTCGCCGTCCGCCTGCAGCGTGTGCACGCGTTCCGTCAGCGCACGGGTCAGGAAATCGTTGCCGAGCGAATCGGGGTCGATGCCGGTCTCGCGCAGCAGCCAGCCGCGAAATCGCGATTCGGACTCTTTCATGCGGACTCTCCCCCGTGGCCCGGCAGGCCGTCGAACAGATACAGGCGCGCTACGTCGTCGATCAGGTCGGACACCGATACCTGCTGCACGACGCCATCGGGCGTATTCGCGACCGGCCCGAGCCAGCGCGTGCGCGCGGTCGAGATGCCGCTCGACCGGAACGCCGCGCGGTCGATCCGCATCGTCTGCGTCGCACGCTCGACGATCAGCCCGAGCGTGCGCTCGCCGCCCGCTTCGTCA
>NZ_JAAGPB010001037.1:0-871 GCF_017104585.1 Burkholderia sp. Ac-20392 | reverse complement strand
CGCGCTCGGTGCGTCGCGCGCGCGACGCACCGAGCGCGCGCAGCAGCGCGGCCTCGCGCACCCGCTCGTCGCGCGTGCCGGCAAGCGCCGTGTACAGCACGAGCACGCCGGCCGCGAGCGTGAACACGAACAGGAACTGCACCGCCCCGACCACCTGCAGCATCATCCGCTGCAACTGCGCGAGGATCGGCGCGACGTCGATCGCGGTCAGGTTCGGGTAGCGCGCGATCAGCGGATCGAGCAGCGCGGCGTCCGATGCCGGCAAATGGAAGCTCGTCAGGTACACGGCCGGGAAATCCTTCAGCACCGGCGGCGGCATCAGCACGAAGAAATTGACGCGAAACGAACCCCAGTCGAGCTTGCGCACGCTCGTGATCGGCGCGTCGACCGTCAGGCCCGTCACGTCGAAGCGCAGCATGTCGCCCGGCTTCACGTTCAGCGTCTTCGCGAGGCCGGCCTCGATCGAGATCTGCGGTGTGGCTGCGGTGCCGAACCAGTCGCCTTCGACGATCCGGTTGTCGGACGGCAGCTCGGTCGTATAAGACAGGTTGAACTCGCGGTCGACGAGCCGGCGCGCCTCCTCGGACGGGTACGCGTCCGGATTCACCGGCTTGCCGTTGATCGCGACGAGGCGGCCGCGCACCATCGGCGCGGGCTCCGCGTCGCGCACGCCGTGCGCGGTCAGGTAGGCCGCGACGTCGGCACGCTGGTCGGGCTGGATGTCGATCAGGAACTGATTCGGCGCATCGGGCGGCGTCGACTGCCGCCAGCCCGCGACGAGGTCGTTGCGCGTGATCGCGATCAGCAGCAGGCACATCAGGCCGAGCGCAAGTGCGGTGATCTGCACCGGCGCGGCACGAGTGCGTAGCGA
>NZ_JAAGPB010001036.1:0-1131 GCF_017104585.1 Burkholderia sp. Ac-20392 | reverse complement strand
CGGGGCCGGACCGAAGTGGTGCAGCGCCGTCTCGATCTTGCGCATCACCACTTCGGTCCGGCCCCGTGCCGTCATCGCTGCCATCGTCGCGTCTCCCTGCGGAATGCGTGCCGCGCCGATTGGCCCAACCAATTTGAGCTGCGGCGCCGTCGCGGGAATTATGCAGCGAAATCGTCGTCCCGCATCCGCATGCCGGGCCGTCGCCTCTGGAGCGAGACATGAACCCAAGGCAGTACCCCGCCGCCCCCGCGCACGTCTACCTGTTCGCGACCTGCCTGGTCGACCTGTTCGTCCCCGAAGCCGGGCTCGACGCGGTCCGCCTGCTGGAACGCGAAGGCCTGACCGTCCACTATCCGCGCGGCCAGAGCTGCTGCGGGCAGCCGGCCTACAGCAGCGGCAATCCCGACGAAGCGCGCCGCGTCGCGGCCGCGCAGCTCGACCTGTTCGCGCAACCGTGGCCCGTGATCGTGCCGTCCGGCTCGTGCGGCGGCATGATCCGGCACCATTGGCCGGCGCTGTTCGCCGACGATGCCGTCCACGGCCCCAAGGCCCGCGCGATTGCGGAACGCACCTACGAACTCACCGAATTCCTCGTACACGTGCTCGACGTGCGGCTCGATGCGCTCGCCGCACCGGTCGGCACCGACGAGCGCGTGGTGCTGCATACGTCGTGCGCGGCCCGCCGCGAAATGGACACCCGCGTGCACGGCGTCGCACTCGTCGACGCGCTGCCAGGCGTGACGCGCATCGAACACGAACGCGAATCCGAATGCTGCGGCTTCGGCGGCACGTTTTCGCTGAAACATCCGGACATCTCCGGCGCGATGGTGCGCGACAAGGTCGCGTCGGCCTGCGCGACGGGCTGCGACCGGCTCGTGTCCGCCGACTGCGGCTGCCTGCTGAACATCGGCCACGCGGCCGACAAGGCCGGCGCGCCGCTGCCGGTCGAGCACCTCGCCAGCTTCCTGTGGCGGCGCACGGCAGGCGCCGCCTCGCTTCCCGGAGACAATCATTGAGCGCGCGCTACTCAATCCTCCAGCGGCCTCGCGCTGCCCCGCCGGGTGTCGCCGCCGTCGCCGCCCCCCCGCCCGCCGCACGCACCATCCCCCATCCCGCCACCCGCCCCGCGCC
>NZ_JAAGPB010001035.1:0-1231 GCF_017104585.1 Burkholderia sp. Ac-20392 | reverse complement strand
GCTGGCCCGGCTGCCGGCCGGGCAGCGCATCGCGTGCGGCGACGCGGTACCGTATTACGAATTCGCGCACTGGCTCGCATGAACGCGACGCCGGACACTCGCCCGATTCACGGCATGCGCCGCCGCGCCGGCTGCGCAGGTTGTACGACGAACTGTATTCCTGCAATTCGGGCGCGATTGTGTCCCTGCCGGAAAAACCCGGCGGACTATCCTCACGAAGAGGCTCGTCACGCGCCGTGCGCCTGCCCATCCGCACACGCACGGCCGACCGGCGACGCCCCACCGCTTACTTCTTGCAGGCCGACGAACCGATCGTGAATGCCATCGTTTCCGCCGCGCCGGCCGCTGCCGCACTTTCCGGCGGCGCATCGCCCGGCGCTTTCCCCCGCACGTCCGACACGCTCGGCCGCCCGCTGCGCGACCTGCGCCTGTCCGTGATCGATCAATGCAATTTCCGCTGCGGCTACTGCATGCCGCGCGACAGCTTCGGCGCCGACTATGCGTTCATGCCGTCGTCCGAGCGGCTGTCGTTCGCGCAACTCGAAAAAATCGCCCGTGCGTTCACGTCGCTCGGCGTCGAAAAGATCCGCATCACGGGCGGCGAGCCGCTGCTGCGCCGCAACCTCGAAGCGCTGATCGAGCGCCTCGCCGCGCTGACCACCGTCGACGGTAAGCCCGTCGAAATCGCGCTGACGACCAACGGCTCGCTGCTGGCCGCGAAGGCGCGCACGCTGCGCGACGCAGGCCTGTCGCGCGTGACGGTCAGCCTCGATGCGCTCGACGACGCGATGTTCCGCCGGATGAGCGACGCCGACGTGCCCGTGGCGCGCGTGCTGGCCGGCATCGAGGCCGCGCAGGCCGCCGGGCTCGCGCCGGTCAAGGTCAACGCGGTGATCGAGCGCGGCGTGAACGACGACCAGATTCTGCCGCTCGTGCGGCACTTCCGGCATACCGGCGTGGCCGTGCGCTTCATCGAATACATGGACGTCGGCGGCGCGAGCTTCTGGTCCGGCGACAAGGTCGTGCCGGCCGCACGGATGCGCGAACTGATCGACGAACACTATCCGCTCGTGCTCGTCGGCGAACCGGGGCACGACGCCACCGCGATCCGTTGCGCGCACATCGACGGCGCGGGCGAAGTCGGCTTCATCGCGAGCGTGTCGCATCCGTTCTGCGGCACCTGTTCGCGCGCCCGCGTGTCGGCCGACGGGCAGCTCTACACGTGCCTGTG
>NZ_JAAGPB010000101.1:0-234 GCF_017104585.1 Burkholderia sp. Ac-20392 | reverse complement strand
AGACGGCAACAAGACACGATACGAGATCTGTACTGAAACGAGAGAGCGCAAGGTGGAAGACGGCGAATACAAAGTCAAGATAGAGGTGCTCAATGGACGAAAGGAATATCAGGATGCAGTCAAAGATATCAAACAAGTGGGAGAGAAGAGAAGTGGGAAGCATAACAGAGAGAGTAAAAAGGTGATTAGTAATGGAAATGGAACGCACATGAGTTATTTTTTTTTTTTTTTTTA
>NZ_JAAGPB010000100.1:0-21631 GCF_017104585.1 Burkholderia sp. Ac-20392 | reverse complement strand
CCGCAGCACTTCCACGCCGCGCGCCACGGCCAGGCGCAGCAGCGCCGCATCGAATGCGGCACGCTCGACGACGGCGCCCTCGTGCGCCACCGTCTCGATCGATTCGCTCGTCCAGCGCACGCGCGTGGGCTTGCCGGCGACGAGGGGAACGGATTCGAGCACCTCGTTCGCGTCGAGGTAGTCGATGATGTTTCTGACACCCGGCGTCAGCGCTTCCCCGATCTGCGGACGAGGCCATAGCGGGCTTCGCTCGACGAGCAGCACGCGATGCCCGAGCTGGTTCAAGCGCAGCGCCACGCACAGGCCGGCGGGACCGGCGCCCGTCACGAGCATGTCGAACGTGCGAGTCACGCCGTTCCCGCACCGCTAGCCGACGCGCCAGGCGAACCGGCAAACCAGGCCGGCGCATAGCGCGCGAGCCTGCCGTGCGCACCGATTGCATAGTGCAGCCAGCCGCGGATGTAATCGCACGCGCTGCGTCCGCGCTCGAGGACCTCGTGATGGCATCCGCCGCCGCAAAGATAGCGCGCCCAGCATGTATTGCAGGGCTGTTGCTGGTGCACGTGACGCTCGGCGAGCCAGATCGTCTGGCGTGCCTGATCGACGCCCGTGGAGAGATGCCCCATGACGCCGGCCTCGTCGCCGACGAAGCGGTGACACGCCGCCAGCTCGCCATCGGCGGAGACGCCGAGATACCCGGCCCCTGCGCCGCACGGGTACGGCCGGTGCGTGCCGCGCTGGATTTCGCGCAGCGCGTTCTGCATGTTCGAGAACGGGTAGCGCTCGCCGCGCATGACCTTTTGCTCGAATGCGAGCCCGCAGGCGATCATCCCTTGCAGCATGTCCGCCATGTCGTCCGGGCCCATTTCCGCGCGGCCGTTCGACGCGCGCAGCAGCGGCGAGAAGCCGACGCTGTGGAACCCCATGTCGACGAAAGTATCGAGCGTGCTCGGCAAGTCGAGATTGAACGGCGTGACAGTCACGCGCGCCGAGACCTGCATGCGCCGCTGGCGCGCCAGCAACGGCGTCACGCGCTCGACGATGTGATCGAACGAGCCCATGCCGCCCTTGAACGGACGCAAGCGGTCATGCACGGGCGCGGGGCCGTCGAGGCTGACGGTGACAGCGAAGCCGTGCTCCTCGAAGAACGCCCCGTCATCTTCCTGCAGCAGGCTGCCGTTCGTCGTCACCGAAAACTGGCATCTGATTCCACGCGCATCGGCGCGCTCCCGCGCGTGGACAGTCGCCGCGCGCAGCACCGCGCGATTGGCGAGCGGCTCACCGCCCATGAAGGCCAGATTGATCTTGCCGCCCTCGCTCGCCTGCTCGATCAGCAGGTCGACTGCCGCCAGCGCGGTTTCGAGCGGCATGTTCTTCGCCTTGCCGCCAAATTCCCCTTGCTGGGCGTAGCAATAGGTGCAGCCGAGATTGCATTTCTGCGCGACGGCAAGCGACAACGCGTGCACCGGCATCTCGGTCAACGGCTGGTCGTCGATCGCCGGGCGCATGTCGAGCCCGCGGCTCGCGACCAGCGAAGCGACGGCCTGCGCATCCCCGTCCTCGAGCGCCGCCTGAAACGCGTCATGCAGATCGTGCGGCACATGAAACAGGCGGCTTCCGTTGACGAGCAACAGTTGCGCGCCCGCCGCATCCTCGACCACGTGGATCCCGGGATGCCGCGGGCGCGACGCCTTGACGATACGCGCCGCCATCGCCGACGCCAGCGGCGCGAGCGGCTCGACGGCGTGGTCAGGTTTCATCGGCATCCTTGCCACGGATCACGAACTGCAGATCCTCCTGCCAGGACCGGAACAGATCGTCGTAGGACCACAGCCGCGTGTCGACGCGATTGTCCGGCACGTACGTGCCCGTGCGGCGCTTGGCGAACCACATGTCGCCGCGCGCCAGCCCGTCGTCGCCCGGCTCGACATTGACGAAGTCCGGTCGCGACGCGGCCCAGTAGTAGCACGCGCATTCGCGATAGTCGTTCTGCCAGGGCGCGCAGAGGCCTTGCGTCAGCTCGCCCGGCTTCAGCATCTCGAGGTTGAAGCTGGCGGTGTCGCCCTCGAAAAAGCGCCTCAGCGTGAGCGTCACCTTCAGGGTCTCGGTTTTGCCGTGGTCGTAGTACACCTCCTCCAGGGCGTCATCGTGCGCCGTGAATTCGCATTCGACCGGCTTGCCCTGCAAATGCACGATGCGGGCGATGGAGTTCGACCACTCCATGAACGACACCGCATTGGGATTGGGCTTGCTCGCCAGCGTGACGGGATCCCCGCCTGGCAGCACCGGCCCTGTCGTGAGGACCATCGTGCCGACCTTGTGGCCGTCGAAACTCAGCAGGCGGCGCGTCTTGAGATGCTCGTAGCCCGGCTCCGCATCGATGACGTAGTTATTGTTCTCGACCAGGGTGATGCCGACGAATGCGCGCCGCCAGAGATTGCGGAAATCGAACTCCAGGCCCGGGAAGCAATTCGAAATCGCCGTGCGCGGCAGCACCGAGACCGGGTTGCCCACGCCGCGATGGTGAATCTGCGCGGTCAGGTTGGACGCGCGGATCTCCCCGTTGCCGGGCTGCTCGAGGTCTTTCGGAACGTTCGGATCGTTAACCGACATGCTTGTCTCCCTTCGGATCAGGTTGTCCGAACATCGCGTCCCGCGCCGCCTTGATCACCAGGTTGATGTGGCGGCGCGTGAGCGTCAGGCTGCGACCATCCGCCCCGCGCATCAGGGCCGGCATCTTGCGCAGGCCCTCGGCGGTCAGGTCGCCGATCTCCTCGGGCTGGCGCAGCAGCCTGGCGAACCACGGCGCACCACCCGCCGCCAGCGTGCTGAACACGCGCTCGTGCAGCGCCCGCAGCGCGAGATTGTCGACGATCGATTCGGCGGCGATCGGCTCGTAATAGCGCTCGAAGTCGGCCGTGTTCTGCCGCACCATCGTGCTCGCGACGTTGAGCCTGCCGTTGACCGGGTTGCCGTTCATGACGGCGGTGTTCATGAGGCGGATCGTTTCGAGCGCACGCAGGACGATCTCCGTGGCTTCGTCGATCGATACGCTCTCTTCCGGGACGTGGATGCCCTGGAGAATCTGCTCCATCTCGTCGGACACCACGCGCACCGGCATGGTATCGGGCGCATAGGCCGGCGGCCCGGCGCCGATATAGCCGTGCGCGCGCAGCGTGGAGCCGTCCTCCCTCGTCAGCACGACCTGCACGTGGCCGTCGCATTCGTCGTCGAGATAGCCCCAGCTGACTTGATTGCCATCCTTGTCGGCGTATCCGGCAAAAATCTGCGCGGGGTTGGTCGGCGCGGGATGCGCTTTCGTGGGGCCGCCCGCCTCCCTGAAGCCGAGCCACTTGCCCGGCGTCTCGGCGTAGAGCAGGAGATCGTCGCGATCGATGACGGGATCGGGCTTCAGCTCGTTTTCGCGTTCCTTGTCCGACGTGCGGCGCACCAGCCGCGTGCCGTACACGACACCGGCGGCAGGGGTGTAGCGCAGGCGGATCTCGGGGAACTGCGCCGTCGGCTTGACGAACTGGACGTGACCGAGCGGAAGATGCCGCCCCGCACGAAAATGCTCGCAATGGCCCAGCATCGCGTGCCGCTCGTGATCCTTGAGACCGGTCAGGTTCGCGTAGATCTTGTCGTTCGCGTCGTTGGTGCGGCGGTAGATCTTGATGTTGCCCAGATGGATATCCCAATGCAGGGCGTCGAGATCGAGTTGTTCCGCCGCGAGCAATTGCAGCGTGAGCGGCTGCAGCGTATGGGGCGCCTCGCTCGTGCGCGCAAACACTTCGAGAAAGGGCGCGACCGGCCGCACCTTCCTGTTCTCGTCCTTGAAGCGAATCGTGTCGGGCACATAGGCCTTCGCGATCTCGCCGCTTTCGGGATCCACCTCCAGCGTGGTGCACGGCACGATGCGTCGAAAGTCGAGCGGGTTGTCGGGATCGACGACGAGGTCGAACGCTTCCAGCGGCGTCGCCGCGGCGCCCAGCCTGCCGACCGCGACGGGCGGCAAAATCCGGAGTTCCAGTATCGGCATGTGCGGCTCCTAGAGTAGCGCCAGGTCGACTTCGCCGGACAGGATGCGCCTGGCGACGGCGGCCAGGTTCCTGTCGGCTTCGCGCAGACTGAGCAAATACGGATGGCGCCCGGCATCGGTGTTGGCCAGCAACTCCACCACGAGGTTCTCCGAGGCCGCGAGCAGATCGAGGTGCCCGCGCCAGCGGTTCGCCTCGCCGAACGGGCTGTTGAGCGTATAGGGCATCTGGAACGGCGGCCCCGCGAGCGACGCGTCCGGCTCAGCCGACACGCGCGACTGCATCAGGATCTCCGAGAGCGCGCGCAGGTTGTACATCTCGCCGAACGCCGCATTGACGATCGTGCCGCGCGGCGTGAACTGCCCGGCCGCATTGAGCCCGCCGTAGAGCGTGAAGCTGTGGATCAGGTACTGCAGCAGCATGCGGTAGCGCAGGTTGAACAGCGACGCCCACAGCTGGGTCACCGGCTCGGTGATCGGCGTCACGGGTGTGCCCCCCAGCTCCGGCTCGAACTCGGGGTCGAGCGCCACGTAGGGATTGACCGCGACGGGCCGCGAAGGCCGCCAGGTTTCGTCTACCTGCGCCGCATGCAGATCGGCCGCCGCTGCCGGATAGGCTTCCGTCCACGCTTCCTCGAGAAAGTCGCCGGGGCGTGCGGCAAGCCAGGTGTCGACGCCGCACAGCTCGCCTTCGACGACCGCAAGCATCTCGACATAGATCCGCAAGAAGCGCACGAAATGCGAGGGATCCTTGCCGTGGGGCGCCTCCCCTTGCTTGGCGATTTTATCCAGCGCGTTCACCGCGTCGTCGCGCGAGGTGGCGGGCATCACGAGCACGTCCGGCGTTCCGCCTGGAGCGCGACCGCCGCCGTTGCCCCGGTGGCCGCCCTTGTACCCGCGTCCCCATTCGGCGAAATCCGCCTGGCAGCGGTAGGTGTCGGCCTGGAAGACCTCATCGGGCAGGTGGTCCCTGACGAGCGGAATCAGCGTATCGAACAGCTCGGCGACCTGATGAGGATTCGATGCCTGCTCGCCGACGCGCCGGCGGATATCCGCGCCCAGCTCGCCGCCGTCCCAGTCGGGCGGCGCCTCCGTATAAACGTATTTCGCGAGCGAATCCAGCGTCAGCGGTTCGAGCATGAACGGGAACGGATAGAACGGCGTATCCCACGGGTAATCGTCACGCTCGAAATGCAAGGGCGAGCCGATCAGGCGCAGCACGTTCTGCACCGTGATCAGGTGGCCCATCTCCTCCTTGGCGATGCCGAGGATGGTCTCCTGCCAATTGCGGACCGTGTCGCGAAACGCCTCCGGCACCTGCGGCCCGCCCAGCGAATAGCCGGCGTACAGATACTGCACCATCAGGCAATGCTCGATTTCCGCGTCGATGGACAGCAGGTAGGTGACGTAGTCGCGCGTCGATAGCTCATTGTTGAGCACCGGCTTGGTGGAAGGGCCTTCGGCGGCCCGCTTGCCAAGCGCAAGCCGCCCTGGGGATGAACCGCCGGGCGCGAGATGCCGCCACAGTCTGAGAGATTGCATTGCCGCTCCTTATTACCTACGTCTGAAATAGAGGGTCGTGCAGTACTGCAGGGAATGGCTGGTATTTCGGTACTGATGCGCGCCAAACGTCTTTCGACGAGGCGCGCGGTCACTCGAGCGGGCGCGTCACGACCCCTCCCGCTCGTCTTTACGGGCGCCGGATTTCCGTGGAGATCCGCGGCACGTTCAACTGCAACCGCATGCGCCGGACAATCAGATTGGCTGGCAGATGAACGGGTATTCCGAATCGTCGATCAACGGCTCGATGTCGAAGAAATCGTTGAGCACCGATTCCGCCGTGCAATAGGCGCCTTCCACCCAGGCCTGATCGTTGGAGTAGCACTCCCCCACGATGAAGATGGGCGCATCCTTGCCGTCGATCAGCTGCGACGGCTTGCGGATTTTTTGCTGGACGTCGGCAACGTCGTAGTGCGCGGCCCACGCATGGTAGCCCGCACGGAACGGCGGCAGCGACCAGTCGACATAGGCCGCCTCGATCGGCTCGGGCACGTCCGCAAAGTCCGAGTTCGGCCCGAAATGCAATTCCGCCAGCTGCTTTCGCAGCATCTTGACCATTCTGTCGGGCACCTTGCGCGGCCCGATCAGCGGTTGGATATCGTCGGCGATCGGCACATGCCGCTCTTCGTTCGGCCCGAGCTCCAGCTCGCGCCAAAACGTCGTGAAGGTCTCGTCGTCGTAGGAGGCCAGCAGGCCGTAGACCGGCTTTGCATTCCTGTCAGCCGCGTTATTGCCGAAGTACACCACCATGCGGATCGGCGTGTCGGTCACGCTCGGCCCCATGGTGTTGCGCTTTGCGACGAAGAGCAGCAACGTTTCCTGCTTGATGGTCATCCGCTCGCCGGCCGCTTCTTCCACGGCCTTGACCAGCGCGTCGGCGCTCGCGAACTGGACATTCAGGATCGTGTCCGAAGCGGACATCGCCTGCACGAACACCGGCGGAAAGTCCTGCTCCTTGAGCGACGCGATCACGGCATCCGTTACTTCATAGCCGTTGATCTTGGGCGGATAGGGCGTAGCCGGGTCCAACCACCATTCCTTCTCGAAGAACATGCCGACCTTGTAAGACGGCTGCATGATCGCCGACTCGAGATAGAGCTTGACCTTCCGGTCGTTCAGGACGTCCAGCCCGCCCCGATCGTCGTAGCGGGAGCCCTGGGCAACCTGTTCGAGCGCCGCGCGCGGCATGGCCAGCCAGGCGGCCGCCGTGGTCCGACGGGCGGCCTCCCGGTAGGGATCCTCCCGCGTCGCGATCGTGTATTGGACGACGCCGTTCTCGACATGGATGGAGCGCAGCCGCTGGTCCGGGTAATACTGAAGCGTGACGCCTCGCTGCGTCGCCAACTGCTCGATGGCCGCAAACAATGCGTGAAACATGCCCGAGTAGCCGGTCGTCAGCGTCATGTACTGATTGCCCGGCGTGAATTCGTTGTTCGCCTCGAAGGCGACCGCGCTATTCCAGTTGATCACGTTGGACGAGTATCCGTTGCCGTCCGCGGCGTACTGATAGCCTTCCGAGCCGAGCTGGTCGTACATCAGGTTCCAGTAGCCGATGTCCTTGAGCAAATCGCCTTTCTGGAAGATGGAGCTCGACGGCAGTTCGGCCGTGATGCGGCCCTGCTGATAAAACGCGTCCCACTGCTTGCGCGTGCCCGGACCACTGGTGCTCGTGACCGACACCGCTTCGACGACGGCGAAGCCCTGGTCGGGCGTGGTCGAAGCACCAAAGTTGTTGGCCGCGTACGGCGCCGGATTGCGCGAGGAAATATCGCTTTGATAGAGATTCCTGGCGCGCAGGTAGTAGAGGGGATCGCTCGATTCGTTGAACGGCACGGCATAGCGGTCGAGCCCGAGCTTGGCGATCACCGTCGTGACCAGCCGGTGGCCCTGCGCTTTACCGTCGTTTTGGCCGTTCCATTGCGAATAGCGCATGCCGCCCAACTCGAGGTACGAATTGTCGGGATTGTTCTGGTAGTGCCAGGTGCAGACCCGGGCACCGGGTGCGCGGGTGCCATGAAATTCCTTCGAAAAATCGTACTTGCCCCAGTCGAAGAGTTCCAGGACGTCGCCCTGCTGCAACTGCCGGTTCGGATCGCCCCCCGCTCGCGCCTGGCCATTCAACAGTCGCCAGGCCGTGTATAGACCGGCGGCACCACACCCGAAGATCGAATAGGTCTTGCTTGCCATGGTGTCCTGCTCCCGTAGATGCGCGGCCTGTGCTCAGGCCAGCTTGTTGAAATAGCGGCTACCGGTGGAGAAGTGCGAGATGTCGAATGGGGTGTGACCGTCGAGGGTCAGCTGGCAAAGAATTTCGCCCAGCAGCGGAACGAACTTTCCGGCCCAGCCGGTCGCATAGATGACGATGTCGCGGTGGTTCGGCACATAGTCGGGCGCGAAGTCGATCAGCAGTTCCTTGTTCGCGATCTTGCTGAGTGCGACGAGGCAGGTCGACGTGAAGCGCGGAACCGGCTCGAGACCCTCCATGTGCTCGCCGACCCACTCGGCCGTGAACGCGAGCTCCCGGGGATTCGGAATGGGTGTGCGCTGATCCGGGGACGTCAGCGGCGCGAGGACGAAATCGGACGCGACACGGATATAGCCCGGGTAATTCCAGGCGACCTCCGGGAAGCCGTAGAACTGGTTGCCGTTGTCGCCCACCGGGTTCTGGAAAACGAACCACGTGGGGTACTGGATATCCGGCCGGGTCTTGCGGTAGTAGGCCGAGGCCATGTTCCAGTAGGTCGCCGCGATACGGAACCCCAGCAGCCTGAACACGTCGTCGGCATAGGGGCCCGGCGTCAGCACCAGCTTTTCGGCACTGAAGGTCCCAAGCGGCGTCTTCACTTCAAAGAGGCCCTGCCGACGCTCGATGCCGATGACCGGCGCCTCCTGCAGCAGCTGCACGAAGGGAGAGCGCTGATTCCAGTCGAGCAGCGTCCGCTGCGTGGCCGCGAGATCGATGCTGGCGCCCTGGGCCTGAAAGAGTCCCGTATACGTCGACGGCAGATTGCGAAAGTGAAAACGCTTCTCCAACTCGTGCGCATCCAGCGTTTCATAGGCAACCCCTTCGGCCTTCAGCGCTTGCTCGGCGGCGGGGATATTGCCCTCTGTCGACTTGACCGACGGATCGCCGAACCACAAGGTGCCGACCGTGTCCATGAGCGGCTGCGGCGTCAAGCCTTGCAACTCGTCCCAATAGGGGATCGACTGCTTGACCAGCTTGACCATGTAGGCGTCGGGATAGGGAATGCGGAACTGGCGCGACACGCCGGCCGAGCTGCCAAGCTGGTTCACGAAGGTGAACTGCTCGAGCACCAGCGTCCTGGCCTTGCGCTTGCCGAGATGGTAGGCGGTCGACAGGCCCATGGGCCCTCCGCCGACAACGATAACGTCATAGCGATGCGTTGCGTCGTGCATGTGGGGCTCCAGGGCATCCGGAAGCACATCGATTACAGCGATCCGCGAGATCACGGTCCCGATTGATGCAGCAATGGCCGAGTCGCTAAGTCGAACTTCTGGGAGGCTTTGAAAAACGGAATGGATGACGCCATTTTCATGGTTGGTGACGCGTCGTCGTCCGTCTCACGCTCAGCGAGTCGCTGCGGTCGAATTACATGCGAGCGACGGTATGTGAGCAAGCTGGCAATCCTGACAGGAGGTTGAGATCTCAATCGCGGCGCGTCGCGAATCAGGGTTTCTTCTTATGTTCTTGTGGCCGATGTACGTGGGGTACGTGACCTCGGACGGGATCGATAAGGATGCTCCAATCGCCCGGGCCGTAGACATCGAGTCCAGGTTTGATCAGGCCGGTAGCCGCAGCGTCAAAAGCTGCTTGATCTCACGTTGCCTCGATCAATTCGCTCTTGCGCACCATCGTCAGCAAAATGACGCGCAGGGCGAGCCGGATCGTCGGGTAGGTCGCCATCTGTTCCAACTGTCGATGCATGAGCCGAATCCGCAAGCGTGGCCTGCCGGCCGTGCTCACTCCGGCACCGGCAAGCTGCGGCGCCGTGCCAAACAGATCAATTCCTTCGGTGACCACTCCCGCCCGATCGCGATGAGCAAACAGCGGTGCGACCGATGCTTCGATCTGCGCCCATGGCATGCGTGTCGCGAGCACCGCGAACGGGTGGTGCAGATCGATCATGGTATCCAGTCGGCTAGGGAAGAAATCGTCGGTCATCGCGTCCTCGAACTCCCAGGTTTTGAATCAGATCGATATCCTTTCCGGGAGTTCGATCACCCAACGATCATCCGCAATTCCTCGCCACGTAGGGCCCCCTCAGGTTTTTCAGGTCTGACGAATTATGCAACAACGCCCCTTGAGCACCTCGGCATCAAAACGAAGTAGACCTACGTCGCAAGCGCCGGGGAATGCGGCCCGAAGAGATGCAATCCAAGGCTATATTTTGTTGTCGATACGAAAGTCTGCGTGAACTTGTGCGCCAAGACTTCTCAAGCGCAACATAACTTCATTCAGATTTTCTGGCGCTGGCTTATAGTGACCGCTTTTTCGTGAAAGTGTTTTTATAATTCCATCGTGAATTTCGATATAACCCGCAGCAAGAGCTTCCCCACCACTCAAAAAACTGGAGTGCTGGAAGAAGCCCTTTGCTTTAAATTTTGAAATATAGAGCTCCCCACTCTTATCCATCACATAAATAGCACGATGGTTGTCCTCAGCGACCTCGGAAATCACGTCGCGTGTATCCAAGCATTGTCCGTCAGATCCGGTGATCTTCCCGTTCTCGACTTTCACTTTAAGTTCGTTACGTTGAGCCTCGTTCAAATACTGAACATTCACGTTATTTCCAAATACTTTTCCTTGCTCTTCTCCGGAAAACGAGGGATCCATTTTTAGGGGCGATGCCTTAGAAGGTGGACCATTATTTTCGATTGGAAGAGGCATTAGCTGAGTCACACCATTTTCTGTGGACAACATGGGGTCCGGTTTTGCCAGGCTTTGCAAGTTCATCAGACCGGCTCCTCGTCTCATCGCAAGGCCGGGCTTACTGGGTGGTCGAGATGTGGTCGGCTTGCTACGAAGCTGTGCAAACCGGTCATCGGCAAATCTGGAAGGCGTTGCATTAGGCAGCGTTGCCGAATCATGACCAGGCGCCGCATGCGAGTGGTCCTGAACTAAAGAGTTAGAGTTGACGCGAAGCGGATTCGACATAATTAGTGGTCTGTGACAAGAAACAGGAGAGCACAGTTTGAGAAACTATCGAATTGTCCGATCGAGTCATGAATGGGATGCGAAGCTGAGCCAACAAATGCGAAGTGTAGTGGTCTAATGAATCCGGACACTGATTTAGGCGAGAATGATCGCTATGAAGAGGTGTCTGATGAGCAAGCAACGACGTACGTTTTCCCCGGAGTTCAAACAGCAAGCCGCCAGTCTGGTGCTCGACCAGGGCTATAGCCATATGGAGGCAAGCCGCTCGGTCGGTGTCGGCGAGACGGTGCTGCGTCGCTGGGTGCAGCCTTCAGATGGAGCGCCAAGGCGTCACGCCGCAGGGCAAGGCAATTACGCCGGATCAACAGCGTATTCAGGAACTCGAGGCGCGTATCGAACGCCTCGAGCGTGAGAAGGCCATTTTAAAAAAGGCTACCGCGCTCTTGATGTCGGAAGGCATCGAACGTACGAAGTAATTGATCAGATTGGCGCAAGCGAATCGGTCGAACTGATCTGCACAGTATTCGACGTATCGCGATCCTGCCTGTATGCATACCGGGAGCGTGCCCAGCGCGTTGACGCCGAGCGCATGGCCCTGCGTAGCCGGGTACACGAGCTGTTCGTTGAGAGCCGAAGCTCTGCTGGTAGCCGCAGCATCATGGGCATGATGCAAGAGGAAGGCACGGCAATTGGCCGCTTCAAGGTCAGTCGTTTGATGGAAGAGCTGGGATTGATTTGCAAGCAGCCGGGCAGCCATGCGTACAAGCAGGCGACGGTAGAGCGGATCGATATCCCGAACCATCTCAACCGTCAGTTTGAGGTTGCTGCGCCGAATCAGGTCTGGTGTGGCGACATCACTTACGTCTGGGCGCAAGGTCGTTGGCATTATCTGGCGGCGGTGCTCGACCTGTTCACGCGGCGAGTTGTTGGCTGGGCATTCTCGACGCGCCCGGATGCCGATCTGGTCGTGCAGGCGCTGGAGATGGCCTATGAGCAGCGAGGCCGGCCGCAAGGATTGCTGTTCCACTCGGATCAGGGCGCCCAGTATGCAAGCCGGAAACTCCGTCAGCGGCTGTGGCGATATCGGATACGGCAGGGCATGAGCCGCCGTGGAAATTGTTGGGACAATTCCCCGATGGAAAGGCTGTTCCGCAGCTTCAAGACGGAATGGCTGCCGTCAGTGGGTTACATGTCGGCTCAAGAAGCACACCGGGATATCAGCCACTACCTGATGCACCGGTACAACTGGATACGGCCGCATCAGTTCAATGACGGACTGGCGCCGGCAGCCGCGGAAGAAAAACTTAACGCAGTGTCCGGGATGAGTTGACCACTACAGTTTCTCTCCAACGCGACATGGACTGTCAGCGTGCTGCTGGCTGAAACGTGCTTTGATCAGCAACCGCACACGCAGGTGAATTCGCAAATGCGCTTGCACCGGCGTAGCAAGCTTGATTGCCGAGCACTCTCTCAATGCGAATCAGCCGGTTGTATTTTGCGGTACGATCGGCGCGCGATAGCGATCCAGTTTTGATCTGGCCGCATCCCGTAGCAACGGCCAGGTCGGCAATACTCACATCCTCGGTTTCTCCGGAGCGATGCGAGATCACCGCGCGGTAGCTCGCGTCATGCGCCACGCGTACTGCTTCCAGCGTTTCTGACAACGTGCCGATCTGATTCATTTTCACCAGGATCGCATTGGCGATCGACGCTTCGATACCGTTCTTTAGAAGTGCCGGGCTGGTGCAGAACACGTCATCGCCGACGAGTTGGCAACGCCCACCGAGCGTCGTTGTCAGTAACTGCCAACCTGGCATGTCGTTTTCCGCGACGCCATCTTCAATCGACACAATTGGATAGGCATCTACGAGTCGGGACAGGTATTCGACCTGCTCCTCGGCGCTGCGCTCGACACCTTCTCCCTGATAGACGTAACGCCCGTCCTTGAAAAACTCGCTGGCCGCGGGATCGATTGCCAGCGCGATATCGGCGCCGGGTCGATAACCGGCGACTTCGATTGACGCCATCACGAGGTCAAGCGCCTCCTGCGCCGAGCGAATTGCTGGCGCAAATCCCCCCTCGTCGCCGACATTCGTGTTGAAGCCCTGCTGCTTTAGTGCCGCACGCAACGTGTGAAAAACTTCGGCCCCCATACGTACGGCCTCGGCAAACGACGGTGCGCTCAGCGGTGCAATCATGAATTCCTGAAAGTCCAGCGGATTGTCTGCGTGAGCACCGCCATTGAGGATGTTGATCATGGGTACGGGTAACACGCTTGCCTGGAGGCCACCGAGATAACGAAACAGGGGCTCGCCCCGACGGGCCGCTGCCGCATTGGCGACGGCTAATGAACAGCCAAGTATGGCGTTGGCACCCAAACGCCCCTTGTTCCTGGTGCCGTCGAGATCGATCATCGCCATGTCGATAGCGGTCTGATCCGATGCATCAAGGCCCGTCAGCAGGGTACGAAGTTCGGTATTAACCGCATGTACCGCCGCACGCACCCCTTTTCCCTGATAACGATTCTTGTCGCCGTCACGCAACTCGACAGCTTCGTGCTCGCCTGTCGAGGCGCCGGACGGAATCATCGCGCCGCCTCTGGCTCCGTCATCGAGGGTGATTTCGACCGCCACGGTCGGGTTGCCTCTGCTATCCAGAACTTCCCAGGCCTCGACATTGGAGATTTGCTGGCATGGCTTCATGGTGAGATCCCTATATGATAAAAATTGTCGAATATGACCATTTCCGACGACGCGAAAATTCTTGCCGTAGAGTCTCGATTTCACCGGAAACAAGGTGATTTGCCCTGCGATCGCCCTAACAGGAAAGGAAATTTTTGCTCCGTTGACTGCAACGATACATGTCTGGAGTACCATTCAAAAAGCGACTTTTTTTGTTATATCCGTCAGCTTTTTTGACTAATAAATTTGATCATGCGGAACCTTCCACCGCTTTCTTTACTGCGTGCTTTCGAGGCGACGGCGAGACTGGGATCGGTCACCAAGGCGGCTGCAGAGTTATGTCGAACGCACGGCGCAGTGAGCCGCCAATTAAAGCTGCTACAGGAGCACTTTGGCGCGGCGCTCTTTGCGAAGGAGGGAACCGGCCTCAAGCTGAACCAGCATGGTGAGGCGCTCTTCACACTCGTCGCGCCCATGTTCGAACAGCTCGAACGTGATTACGAACGGCTACGCGCGCAATTGCACGATACTGGCCTCCATGTGGCATGTAGCGCGACCTTCGCGATGCGATGGCTCGTACCCAATCTCGCCGATTTCTATCGAATGCAACCCGATGTGCGGATTCGTCTCTCGATGACCTCGGCGCGCGAAATTAGAACGGAAGGCGCAGATGTGGTGATTGTCTGGGACCTCACGTCGTATCCGCAGGTCGATCGTGAAAGGGCCGTGAGGTTAGCTCCGGTATGCTTTGGCCCCGTCTGCACACCCGAATATGCATCGGTCGCCCACACGGGGATCAAAATTACTCACGACTTCACGTCGAGCGCATGGACAAATTGGGAGCTGCAGAATGGGACTCCGATTGGAATGGGTGGGCAAATCGCATTCCCTCATACACATCTGTGTATCGAGGCGGCCCTCTCAGGACTGGGCGTCGCGCTCGTCGAACGTCGATTGATCCAACGAGAGTTGACCAAGGGCCTGCTCGTTGCACCGTGGGGGTTTACAGAACTGCCTTTTGGCTTGATGGCGCTGACGGCTCCAGGCCGTGCATTACCGGACAAACTGCCCACGTTCATTTCGTGGCTTTGCGAACGCTTGCGTGCGGACGACTCAAGATTGACCAGCGATCTTTCTAATTAGGGGAAGCCACGTTACATTCCCCAACGGCTGCAACTGCAGGCGTTCACAAGAGTGCCAGCAGCGTCCTGTAATACCGCGAGCGCAGTGCTTTCCTGGCTGTAAGCGGCGGGCATCAGTTCATTGAGCCAAGGTGAACGAACGCCATAGCCTGCTTCGCGAAGGGATGCAGTTCCCCATCTGTCACGCTCCGGCGCGGAATCTTGCCCTGCGCGTCGTGGTGGAACAAGCTGGCGAACTCGTTAAAGGACCGAAGGTTTTTGACTTCGGGCTTGAGCTGCTCGAGCGGGCTTCCAGCGGGTGCGTTCTCGATTGACCTGCCCCCTACAAACAGGGCCAGCCGGAGTCTAGTAAAGTTCGTTTTCGGAGAAGAAGACGAACATGAAGAAGCACTTTACGGAACAGCAAATCATCGGGTTTCTGAAGGAAGCTGAAGCCGGTATGCCGGTCAAGGAACTGTGCAGGAAGCACGGGTTCAGTGACGCGTCGTTCTACACCTGGCGCGCAAAGTTCGGCGGCATGGAAGTCTCGGAAGCCCGCCGGCTCAAAGACCTCGAAGTGGAGAATGCCCGGCTGAAGAAACTGCTGGCCGAAGCAATGCTCGATATGGAAGCGTTGAAGGTCGTGGTCAAGGGAAAGCCCTGAGCCCGCAAGCCAAACGCGAAGCAGTGTCGGCGATTCGGGGAGGGTCAACATCTCTGAGCGCCGCGCTTGCCGGCTTGTCGGGCTTTCTCGCAGCGTGCTGCATTACGACGCGAAGCCGGACCACGAGAATGACGTGCTAGCGGCGCGTCTGGTGGAGTTGGCGCACGAACGTCGTCGATTCGGCTACCGCCGACTGCACGCCCTGGTGGAACGCGAAGGCACGCACGCCAATCACAAGCGCATCTATCGCCTGTACCGTGAGGCAGGACTGGCTGTGCGGCGCCGTCGCAGGCACCACGGCGTAATGATTGAGCGCGAGCAACTGGCATTGCCGGGCGCACCCAACGAGGTGTGGTCAATCGATTTCGTGATGGACGCGCTTTCCAACGGCCGGCGCGTGAAGTGCCTGACCGTCGTCGACGACTTCACGAAAGAGGCTGTCGACATTGTCGTCGACCATGGCATCTCAGGTTTGTATGTCGCTCGGGCATTGGACCGTGCAGCTCGCTTCCGTGGCTATCCCAAGGCGGTGCGAACAGACCAGGGACCCGAATTTACGAGCCGTGCGCTTGACCAGTGGGCGTATGCGAACGGCGTCACGCTGAAGTTGATTCACGCGGGCAAGCCAACGCAGAATGCGTATATCGAATCGTTCAACGGCAAGTTCCGCGACGAATGCCTTAACGAGCACTGGTTCACGACGCTCGCGCACGCTCGGGCTGTCATCGCGGCATGGCGTCAGGACTACAACAGCGCACTGAACTACCTTGCGCCGTCAGAGTTTGCGGCGAAACATCGGGCAACCGCGGATGCTCCTGCCGCATTCCAGGAGTTGGTTTAAAGGGACTTTGCTAGAAGCCCATTGGCCCTATTGAAGGGGGCAGGTCAGCGGGGCGCTGATTGCCAGCCTGCCGGAGACGGCAATGGAAGCAGAGGCAGAGGCAGATAAAGAACGCGGCTGCCCGTCAGGGCAGCCGCGCCAACAAACCCGCGCGACAGACATGGCACGCGGGGAAGGCCGCCCGGCACGGGTATGTCGGGCTTGCCGGGCCAACCGGGGCGATCAGAACTCGTAGCCCACTTGCGCACGTACGCCTGCGTCTCCGATCGACGTGACCGACACGGCGCCGTTCACCAGCCAGTTGCCGTTGCGCGAGCGATACGTCGCGCCGGCTGCTACTGCACTGCCGCCCTTGTAGGTCGCGCCGCCCGCCGCGACGATTGTCTTGCCCGGGCCCGACGGCGTCATGTTCGGCATCGCCATCGCGGCCGCGATACCCGCGTACGCGTTCTTCGCGACCTGGTTGATCGCGCGGTTCGCGTCGTCGAAACGCTGGTTCATCGAACTGCTCAGCGCGCCGACCGAGCTGTCGGTGTAGCTGTTCGCCGACTTCAGCGCGTCGTTCACCTGCTGCACGTTCGCGGCGTCCGTCGGTGCGGTGCCGGCGGCGACGTTCGTGATCTGCCGCTCGCTGCCGGCCGCGCCGACCGACACGCTGTTCGCGCGATCGGCCATCGAGCCCGCGCCGAGCGCCACCGCGTTTTCGGCCGTCACGCTCGCATTCGCGCCCAGCGCGGTGGCGCCATTCACGCCGTCCGCGATCGATGCGTTCGAGCCGCCCGCCGTATTCCCTGCGCCGTTGCCCGCGTAGACGGGTGTCGTGGCCGCCGCATCCTTCGACACGTCGGTGCCGTCGAAGTAGCCGCTGCCATTGCCCGGGGGCGCCGTGCCGGGGCCGATGCGGCCGCTGATGTCGTCGACTTGCGTCTGCAGCGCATAGAGCTGGCTGCCGTTCACCGCGTCCGTGCTCGACGCGTTGATCGCGCCGTTCGCGACGTTGGTCAGCGTGACCGCCGCGCTGCCCGCGCCACCCAGCGTGACCGACCCGAGGTTGACCGAACCGTCGGCGAGACGGTCGTACATCACCGCGCCGCCGAGCTGCGTGCCGACGTCGCCGAGCTGCGCCTGCAAGTTCTTCAACTGCGACACGTTCACCGCGTCGGTATCGGCCGTGCCGTCCGCGACGTTGTGGATCTGCGTGCCGTTCGCGCCGCCGAGCGTGATCGAGGCCTGCGACGCGTCGTCGTACTTCGCCGCGAGCTGGTCGAGGTCGCCGATCTGGCCTTGCGCGGCCTTCAGCTGTGCCACGTTCACCGCGTCGCTGTCGGCCACGCCGTTCGCGACGTTGGCGAGCGCGCGCGCATTGCCGTTCTGGTCGGCGAAGTTCACGCGCGCGCCGTTGGTGCCGGCGCCCACCGTGAGGTCGGCGCCTGCGCCGGCCTGCTGCACGAGACCGACCGTGCCGTTGCTGATCTGCTGCTGCAGGTTCGTGATGTTCGTTTCGTTGGTCGTCACGCGGCCGTCGAGCTGCGTGACGTGGTCGCCGATCGTCGTGACCGTGTCGCCGAGCTGGGTCAGGTTGTTGCTGACAGTCGTGATGTCGCTCGCGTTCTGCGTGAGCGCACCGTCCACGAGCGACAGTGCGTCGCCGACATTGTTGACCGGTGCGTTGCCCTGGATCGTGTAGCTCGGCGCGATCAGGGCGCCGGTGGCCGGATCGATCGACGCGCCGCCGCCGAGCGCGTTCGTCACGCCCTGGAGTTGCGAAACGTTCACCGCGTCGGTCGACGCCGTACCGGCCGCCATGTTCGCGATCTGGCGTTCGCTGCCGGTCGCACCGACTGATACCGTGTTGGCGCGCGACACGCCCGAGCCAGCGCCAAGCGCGACGGAGTTGGTCGCGGCGGCGTTCACCGTTGCACCCTGTCCGAGCGCCATCGAATTGTTCGCGCCGGCTGCGACCTTCGCGCGAGAGCCGAGGGAAACCGAATTGTTCGCGGCCGCCGTCGCGTTGTTGCCGAGGCCGACCGCATTGGTGGCCGTCACCGAGCTGTTCGTGCCGAACGCGGTCGCGTTGTCGCCGGAAGCCACGGCCTGATAGCCGAAGGCCGAGCCGTTGTTGGCGGTCGCACGGGCGTTCTGCCCGATCGCAATCGCACCGTTGGACAACGCGCTCGCGTTCGAGCCGACGGCGACCGAGCCGGTGCCAGTGCTGCGGGTACTCATGCCGACGGAAAGCGCGTACTGTCCGGTCGCCGAAGCGGGGCCGGTCGGGCTGCGCACCGCGAGATACGGGCTGCCGGTGGCCGAGATGTTCTCGACGCTGGTGACACGCGTGTCGAGGCCGCTGAGCGCATCGCCCACGGAATGATAGTCGGTGCCGCCGAGCGTGTAGGTCGGCGAGAGGATCGCACCGTTCGGCGCGACCGACGCGCCGCCGCCGAGTGCTGTCGCGACGCTTTGCGCGGTATTCGTCTGTTGCCCGAAGTTGACCGCGTCGGTGGCCTCCGTGCCGGCCGCGACGTTCGTGATCTGCCGCTCGTTGCCGACCGAGCCGACCGACACGCTCTGCGCGCGGTCCGCGAGGCTGCCGGCGCCGAGCGCCACGCTGTTCGTCGCGGCGGCGTCGACCGTGGCGTTTTCGCCGATCGCGACGCTGCCGTCCGCCGTGGCGCTGGCGTTGTCACCGATCTCGACCGCGCTGTTGCCGGCGGCGTATGCGCTGCCGGAGAAGGCGATGGCCGAGACGGCGGCGCACAGTGCGATCGATGCGGCGCGCGTCGTGCGCGATGCACCCTTGCGATGACTGCGTGCATGCTCGGAAACGGCCGTCCACGTACCCGTGACTGCATTCCAGATGACCCGATAAGCCTTGTTCATGTTTAACCCATTTTCGGTGAGTTGATCGATGGGGTTAAGGTACCTTTCGGGGAGTATTCCTGAATATCTGATTAGTCTGAATTTTGATTGCGGACGGGGGCGAGCGTGCGTATGACGAATGACGGCGATACCTGCGACGGCCCGCCGGAAGGCGCACACACCGGGGTCGGATGAAAGGCGCCGCAGCTCAGTCGCCGAGCGCGTCACGCGGCAGCATCGCCGGTTCGACCAGATGCCGCCACTGCTCGACGAGCTGCTTGCGTTGGCTGCTCGACGCGAGCAGGTACTTGTTCATCTGTGAGATGAAGACCTGGCGCTGTGCATCGCTCTGGTCGGCGAAGAGGAGCAGGCTGCGATGCAGCTCGGTGGGGTTCGTTTTCGACAAGGGATTTCCGGCGACGTGGGTCCGGCGAGCGAACGGCTTTCGAATCGAAGGCCGTCCGTTCGCGCGGATGCGCGAGGGGACGATGCTCGTCGTCATGGGAAAAAAGTGTAAGACGCATTTGACGTTTCGCCCATCTGACCAATCCGAATCTCGCGACCGCGGCGACGCGGATTCGTCATTGGTAGTTGATCGTGAACGTCACCGACGTGTTCGCCGGTCCGGGTGTCGGCGCGGCGCTGCCGGTCTGGATGTAGCGGGCGCGCAGTGGAATGTTGTTGTAGGCGTTCATTATTAGCGCTAGCCGTGTTCAGAAACGTTGCTAGCGGAAACTCTCAAAGAAGCCTTGGCGAACAGGGACTTTTTGAAGTTTTCTGGTGGCTGCTTGGCCGTTGCGTTTTTGCAATAGAAACTTGGCCAATGTTCACTAACGTTGCTAGCACGTTGCACGTGTTCTTTAATACTGCTAGCGCACGAGTCGCGTAGATTTATAGGAATCCATATGACTTCGATCGAAGAGCGGGCCGCTCGAGCAGCGAAGATTGCGTCCGTGCTTCGACCGCTTGGCAACGGTGTGCTTTCCCGACAGCAGGCTGAACGAGCAGCACAGCTATTAGGCGTTCACTGCGCCACCGTATATCGCCTGCGTCGTCGTTTTCTCGCAAATCCGGTCGCCGGCGCACTACAGCCAAGGCAGCCGCTGACTTGCCCCCTTCAATAGGGCCAATGGGCTTCTAGCAAAGTCCCTTTAAACCAACTCCTAGAATGCGGCAGGAGCATCCGCGGTTACCCGATGTTTCGCCGAAAACTCTGACGGCGCAAGGTAGTTCAGTGCGCTGTGCGGCCTTTGCTCGTTGTAGTCCTGACGCCATGCCGCGATGACAACCCGAGCGTGCGCGAGCGTCGTGAACCAGTGCTCGTTAAGGCATTCGTCGCGGAACTTGCCGTTGAACGATTCGATATACGCATTCTGCGTTGGCTTGCCCGCGTGAATCAACTTCAGCGTGACGCCGTTCGCATACGCCCACTGGTCAAGCGCACGGCTCGTAAATTCGGGTCCCTGGTCTGTTCGCACCGCCTTGGGATAGCCACGGAAGCGAGCTGCACGGTCCAATGCCCGAGCGACATACAAACCTGAGATGCCATGGTCGACGACAATGTCGACAGCCTCTTTCGTGAAGTCGTCGACGACGGTCAGGCACTTCACGCGCCGGCCGTTGGAAAGCGCGTCCATCACGAAATCGATTGACCACACCTCGTTGGGTGCGCCCGGCAATGCCAGTTGCTCGCGCTCAATCATTACGCCGTGGTGCCTGCGACGGCGTCGCACAGCCAACCCTGCCTCACGGTACAGGCGATAGATGCGCTTGTGATTGGCGTGTGTGCCTTCGCGTTCCATCAGGGCGTGCAGTCGCCGGTAGCCGAATCGACGACGTTCGTGCGCCAACTCCACCAGACACGCCGCTAGCACCTCATTCTCGTGGTCCGGCTTCGCGTCGTAATGCAGCACGCTGCGAGAAAGCCCGACAAGCCGGCAAGCGCGGCGCTCAGAGATGTTGACCCTCTCCCGAATCGCCGACACTGCTTCGCGTTTGGCTTGCGGGCTCAGGGCTTTCCCTTGACCACGACCTTCAACGCTTCCATATCGAGCATTGCTTCGGCCAGCAGTTTCTTCAGCCGGGCATTCTCCACCTCGAGATCCTTGAGCCGGCGGGCTTCCGAGACTTCCATGCCGCCAAACTTCGCACGCCAGGTGTAGAACGACGCATCACTGAACCCGTGCTTCCGGCACAGTTCCTTGACCGGCATACCGGCCTCGGCTTCCTTCAGAAACCCGATGATTTGCTGTTCCGTAAAGCGCTTCTTCATGTTCGTCTTCTTCTCCGAAAACGAACTTTACTAGACTCCGGCTGGCCCTGTTTGTAGGGGGCAGGTCAAGCCTAACCCACATCGCAAACACTAAAAAAACACTAAAAAGTTGCGGCTCGTGGGTGATTTCCGCGGAACTTGGCGGACCATTAATTCCCCGCAAACCCTTGCCAGACGTGGCTTTGACGGACTTCAATGGACCTAGCCGGATCACTCAGAAAACAATCACAATTCATTTAACTTTCCGTGAGGACTTCGACACCGGCCACTAACTACGATGGGCGCATATTTTCAGGACCTGCCGCCAGGAGCCCATCATGCCCACCCGCAGACATCTGCTGTTCGCCGGCGCCACCGGCCTCGCCGTGCTCGCGACGCTGTCGTCCGTCGGCCGCCGCGCACTGGTCGGCCGTGCGTTCGC
>NZ_JAAGPB010001034.1:0-259 GCF_017104585.1 Burkholderia sp. Ac-20392 | reverse complement strand
AACGTCAGGACATGGTGAACACATGTTGTAGAACTAGCAGTGTGGCGGGAGAGAAGGCAGTAAGAGTGACGACATAGCACAAGAAGATTGATGCGTAGGCAGTCACGAGAACAAGTGTGCAACTGAGATTATACAATGGATCGTGAGTATTAGTGCGTGCGGATTAGAGAGTGAATATAGATGTATCGTGAATATGATATTAAGCATCTTAGATGGATATTTTTTTTTTTTTTAATGCTCCGGCGACCCCCGAGATCTC
>NZ_JAAGPB010001033.1:0-974 GCF_017104585.1 Burkholderia sp. Ac-20392 | reverse complement strand
GACGCGCGCTGCCTGGGCATCCGCGAGCGCGCGCTGGCCGCGTGCGTCGAGGAACGGCACGGCTGCCGCGGAAAACCCGCCGTTGCCGTCGTTCGGCCCCGCAACGCCCGTCGTCGTATCGACCTTCTCCGGCGGCGCGCCATGCGCGGCGATGTAGTCGGCGAACGGCGCAAAACGGGCGAGCATCGGTGCGGCAAGCGGATCGGCGCGGTCGAGCATGCCGGCCCACAGATACACGCGGATCGCGTTGTACGCGCTCTCCGCATGCGTTTCGCGATCGGGCCCGAAACCGGTGCCCGCGCGATACAGCGCCCAGTCGGGCGAAAAGCCTTTCGGTGCGGTGTCGAGCAGCACACGTCCCGTGCTCGAGACGAGCGCGGCCCAGCGCTTGTCGTCGGGCAGGCGCGCGCCGAGCGCGCGGATCACCTGCGGCGGCGAATAGCTCGGGTTCACGCGCCACTGGCCGTCGGCGAGCTTGAACCCCGTCGGCCCGGGCAACAGCGTGAGGCCAAGGCCCGGCACGGTCGCCGTCTCGTCGTCGAGCACGCGCTTCGCGAGCAGCGCGCCGCGCGCCGTGTAGCTGCGTTCGTGCCACAGCCGCCCGGCCTCGACGAGCGCATATGCGATCCACAGGTCGGCGTCCGACGCCGCGTTCGCGTCGAGCACGCGCCACGCGCCGTCGGGCGCACGGCCCCACAGCCACGCCGGCAGATGCGAGGTCAGGTCGCCCTGCGCGAGATTGTTCTCGGTCCATGCGAGGATCGTGTCGAACATGCGCCGGTCGTTCGCGACCAGCGCGAAGAAAAGTCCATACGCCTGCCCCTCCGACACCGTGCGTGAATCGGCCGAGCCGACGTCGATCACGCGGCCGTCGGCCGAGATGAAATCGCGCTTGAACGCGTCCCAGCGCGGCCACGCCGCGCCGCATCCCGCGTTGGCCGCGTTGGCCGCGTCGGTCGCACCGGCTCCCGCGG
>NZ_JAAGPB010001032.1:0-1161 GCF_017104585.1 Burkholderia sp. Ac-20392 | reverse complement strand
TTAGCGCGAAAGAGGCGTGATTCTAAGCACCCGCCCCCAACTGCGCAAGCCCCTTTGTGAAAAAAGTTTGAAAAAGCCCCCGTGCGCTGACGCGCACGGGGGCTTGGGGCTCGACGGGCCGGGCAACGATCGCGACCGTCAGGTCGCCGGCAACGCTTCCCTCTATATATAGAGGCGCGTCACTTACCACCCACTGCAGCCTGCAGTTCCTCGACCGGTACTGCTTCGGCCATCGCCGTGTAGCCGGCGTCGCTCGGGTGAATGCCGTCGCCGCTATCGTAGCGACGCTGCAGCACGCTCGGGTGCGCCGGATCGCGCAATACTGCATCGAAGTCGACCACACCGTCGAATCCACTACCGCTCCGGATCCACCGGTTCACCTCGAGCCGGATCGCCTCGCGCCCCGCCGGCAGCCCGGCCGGCGTCAGCGTCGCGCCGAAGACCTTCACGCCCTGACGATGCGCTGCTTCGATCAGCCGACGGTAGCCGTCGATCAGCGATGCGGCCGTGACCTGCGTATGCGGATGGTCGCAATCGAGCCCCGCGCGCGGCGGCATCGCCGCGAAGTTGATGTCGTTGATGCCGATCAGCACGATCGCCACTTTCACACCCGCGCGCGACAGCGCATCCCGCTCGAACCGCGACGCCAGCGACGTGCCGTAGCACGCCGAATCGCTGAGCAGCCGATTCCCGCTGATACCGAGATTCGCGACGCCGATCGACTCCGCGCCGGAGGCCGTCAGCCGACGCGCCAGTGCGTCCGGCCAGCGGTGGTTCCGGTTCACGCTCGAGCGCAGCCCGTCGGTAATCGAATCGCCGATCGCCGCGACGCTGGCGCGTGCCGAACCGGCCTCGACCGCGAGCTCGCTCACCCATGCATATTGGGTAAAGCGGGTGCGGAACGCGGCGGCGCCCGGATCACTCGCATGATCGCCCGGCGCAGACACGTAATTGAACTGGTTCGACACGCGGTGCCAGACCGTCATCCGCTGGCTCGCCCCCATCTGGAGGCTGATCGCATACGGCCGCCCCGCCGCGACGTCGATCGCCACCGGATCGCTTTCGAGTTCCTGGCCCGGCGCAAGCGTCACCGATGCCTTGCCGCCGAACCGGACCGGCACCGCCGCACCGGCAAGCGCCTCGTCATCGCCGCGGATGACA
>NZ_JAAGPB010001031.1:0-1300 GCF_017104585.1 Burkholderia sp. Ac-20392 | reverse complement strand
AAACTATCCGGGTTGTGATTGTATCGATGTATCTCAAGATGATTCGAACTCTATGTTTGACTCAATTGGAATACGGCACAAATGCGAGAACTCAACCTGTAACGACTGTCGATGAGACAGACTCGTTATAGGGTCAAGCGAACAAGTGCATGTGGTGGATGCCTTGGCGATCACAGGCGATGAAGGACGCGGTAGCCTGCGAAAAGCTACGGGGAGCTGGCAAACAAGCTTTGATCCGTAGATGTCCGAATGGGGAAACCCACTCCTTTTGGAGTATCCATGGCTGAATACATAGGCCATGCGAAGCGAACGCGGTGAACTGAAACATCTAAGTAACCGCAGGAAAAGAAATCAACCGAGATTCCCAAAGTAGTGGCGAGCGAAATGGGATGAGCCTTGCACTCTTTATTTGTATTGTTAGCCGAACGCTCTGGAAAGTGCGGCCATAGCGGGTGATAGCCCTGTAGGCGAAAACAGTATGAAAGAACTAGGTGTGCGACAAGTAGGGCGGGACACGTGAAATCCTGTCTGAAGATGGGGGGACCATCCTCCAAGGCTAAATACTCGTGATCGACCGATAGTGAACCAGTACCGTGAGGGAAAGGCGAAAAGAACCCCGGGAGGGGAGTGAAATAGATCCTGAAACCGCATGCATACAAACAGTCGGAGCCTCGTAAGGGGTGACGGCGTACCTTTTGTATAATGGGTCAGCGACTTACGTTCAGTAGCAAGCTTAACCGTATAGGGCAGGCGTAGCGAAAGCGAGTCCGAATAGGGCGTTCAGTTGCTGGGCGTAGACCCGAAACCAAGTGATCTATCCATGGCCAGGATGAAGGTGCGGTAACACGTACTGGAGGTCCGAACCCACTAACGTTGAAAAGTTAGGGGATGAGCTGTGGATAGGGGTGAAAGGCTAAACAAACTTGGAAATAGCTGGTTCTCTCCGAAAACTATTTAGGTAGTGCCTCGTGTCTCACCTTCGGGGGTAGAGCACTGTCATGGTTGGGGGGTCTATTGCAGATTACCCCGCCATAGCAAACTCCGAATACCGAAGAGTGCAATCACGGGAGACAGACATCGGGTGCTAACGTCCGGTGTCAAGAGGGAAACAACCCAGACCGCCAGCTAAGGTCCCCAAATATAGCTAAGTGGGAAACGAAGTGGGAAGGCTAAAACAGTCAGGAGGTTGGCTTAGAAGCAGCCACCCTTTAAAGAAAGCGTAATAGCTCACTGATCGAGTCGTCCTGCGCGGAAGATGTAACGGGGCTAAGCTATATACCGAAGCTGCGGATGCGTGCTT
>NZ_JAAGPB010001030.1:0-1339 GCF_017104585.1 Burkholderia sp. Ac-20392 | reverse complement strand
GGTCTGCATCGCGCGCCCCTTAGTTGCCGAGCGTGGCCTGCGACCAGAGCTGGTCGACCTCGGCCTTGCGTGCCGCCGCCTTCGACACGTCGAGCGGACGCACCTGCGGCGCCTTCGGCAGCTTCGCCGCGACGTCGGGCGCGACCGGCGTGCCGGGCACGGCCGGCCGCACGAAACCCTGCGCGAACAGCGCCTGCCCGACGTCGCTCATCACCAGGTTGAGCCACAGCTGCGCGGCGGAAGGATTCGGGCCGTTCTTCACGAGGCTCATCGCATACGGCGCCGACACGCTGCCGTCCTGCGGAATCACGACGTCGGCCGCGTCGCCCATGCCGTCGACGTACTTCGCCTTCAGGCCGTCGTTCTCGTAGCCGATCAGGATCGGAATCTCGCCCTTCACGAACTTCGCATAAGGCGTCGTGCCCTCGACGCGCAGCACGTTGCCCGCGCTCTTCAGCTTGCCGAAGAATTCCGCGCCGGGCTTCGGGTTCTCGACGCTGCCGCCGTTCGCATACGCGGCCGCGAACACGGCGACCTGCCCCTGCCCGGTCGAACGCGGGTCGAGATAGACGACCGCGTTGCGATACTCCGGCTTCAGCAGGTCGGACCAGCGCTGCGGCACGTTTTTCACGAGCTTGCGATTGACGAGGAACGCGATGTTCAGCGAGTGCACCGCGAACCAGCGGCCGTCCGCCGAGCGAAACACGTTCGGCAGCTTGTCGAAGTTGAGCGGCTTGAACGGTGCGACGACATCCTTGCTCTCCGCATCGAGTGCCGACGCGGCGAAGTAATACGCGGTATCGGCCTGCGGACGGCGGCGCGACTTGTCGAGCGCGACCACGGTCGCGGCCGAGCCGATGTCGTTGTAGGTGATCTCGACTTTCGGATAGCGCTTGCGGAACTCGGCGAACAGCGCCTTCCAGTTCGCCCATTCGGGGCCCGTGTCGAACGACACGACGAGCCCTTCGTCGGCGGCCTTCGCATACAGCGCGTCCTCGCCCGGATACAGCGGCGCGGCGTGCGCCGGCGCGGCAGCCAGCGCCGCGAACGCGCAGAGCGCCAGCACGCCGGCGCGTAGGGTCTTCACAAGAGGGTGGCCTGCAAGCATCGGGGATCTCCGTTGAATGAAAGGGGTCATTGCGCGTCCGGCGCGGCCGGCAGCACGAGCAGATGGCGCGGGTCGATCGCGATGCGCCGCGTGGCCGGCACGCGGCCTTCGCACAGCAGCGGATCGGCCGAGCCGGCGGGAATGAAGTCGTAGCGTTGCGTCGCGCCGAAGTAGCGCACGTCGCCCGGCGCGCCGTCGATGCGGTTCACGCCTTGCTCCGGCGGATCGGCC
>NZ_JAAGPB010001029.1:0-1156 GCF_017104585.1 Burkholderia sp. Ac-20392 | reverse complement strand
TGCGGGATCGACGCCATCGCGCCGACGGCCGCGATACCCTGCTTCGCCATCTGGTCGGTCTGCTGCAGTTGCGAACCCAGCGAGTTGATCTGCGCCTGCTGGCCCGACAGTGCCGTCGACAGCGTCGATTGCACCGCGTTGAGCTGGTTCACGTTGACCGCATCGGTGCCCTGCGTACCCGGGGCCACGTTGATGATCTGGCGCTGCTGCGTGTCGCTGCCGACTGACACGACGTTCTGGCGGCCGCCATCAGTCGAATTCGCGCCGATTGCCACCGAGTTCGAGCCCGCGGTGACGGTCGGCTTGTCGGAGCCGGTACCGTTCATGTCGGCGGCAATGCCGGTGTTCGCGGCCTGCGGTGTATTGCTCATCAATGTGGATAACTGATTCAGTTGGTTGTTGATGTTCGTCACTCCGGTCGACAGCGATGACACATTCGCGTTCGTCGCATTCAGGCCGGTGGACAGCGAACCGATGCTGTTTGCCGTCGACGTCGACAACGCGTTGATCGCGGTCGAGGTCGACGTGGACAGCGCGGACACGTTGCTGTTGGTCGCATTCAGGCCCGTCGACAGCGCGCTGACCGCATTGTTCGTCGCGTTGAGTTGGCTGCCGTTGATCGCATCCGTACTGGTAGCCGAGACCTGGCCCGCCGCAACGTTCGTGATCTGGCGTTCCTGACCCGGCGAACCGACGCTCAGCACGCCGACCGGATTGGCGCCGGCGACCGCATACGAAACTCCGCCGACCGTGACGCTCGATACAGCAACCGCGTTACCGGTCACCGAGTTCGCCCCGAGCGCGATCGAGTTGGCGACGTTCGCGGTGGCGTTCGAGCCCAGCGCGAGTGCGTTGGCCGCGCTGGCCGTGGCGCCCGAGCCGTAGGCCTGTGCGCCTATGGCGCTGGCCGTGGCCAGGTTGCCCAGTGCGATCGTGTTGTCCGCAGTGGCCTGGCTCGAATTGCCGACGGCGAGCGCGCTGTTGCCGGTTGCCGTGCTTGCGTTGCCGACGGCAACTGCGCCCGTGCCGGTCGCCGTGTCGTTCGCGCCCATCGCGACCGCACCGGTGCCCGTCGCGACACTCGGATCGCCGATCGCGACCGCGCCGTCGCCGCTTGCCGTGTTGCCGGAGCCGATCGACACGGCCTTGCCGCCCA
>NZ_JAAGPB010001028.1:0-989 GCF_017104585.1 Burkholderia sp. Ac-20392 | reverse complement strand
GCGTCGGGGCTCGCGGCGCTCGCGGCCGACAACCACGCGGTCGAGGAGCGCCCGCGCGATGCGCAGCCGTTCGCGCAGCCGGGCGCGCTGATGCCGCTGCACGAGCTGTGCCTGTTCAAGCTCGGCATCCATCTCGGCGAGCTGTGGCACCTGACGCCGCTCGCGGACTGGCTGCACGCACATCACCGCAGTCATTTCCTGCTGACCGCGCCGCCGTTGCATCTGCGCGGGCTCGTCGGCTCGCCGGTCAATCCGGTCGCCACCGTGTGATTGCCCGCCGCGCGGCCAGTGCCGCGCCATGACCGCCGTCCCGCGCGCCGCGCGGGCGACTACCGAGGACACGCCATGTCTGACTCCCTTGCGGCATCGCTTGCCGCGCGCATCGATCGCCTGCCGGCGACGGCCGGTATCTGGAAGCTCGTGCTGTTCCTGAGCATCGGCGGCTTTTTCGAGGTCTACGACCTGTTCCAGATGACCTATCTGCCGCCTGGTCTGATTCGAGACGGCATCTTTCACACCGGGGCGCGCGGCGTGCTCGGCATGTCGGACCAGGGCGCGCTCGGCGCGGCGACGTTCATCGGGCTGTTCATCGGCGAGATGTTCGTGTCGCGTCTGGCCGATCGCTATGGGCGCCGCGCGCTGTTCACCGGTGCGCTGCTGCTCTATACCGCGGCGAGCCTGATGATGTGCGTGCAGTCGAGCGCGCTCGGCGTGCTCGTGTGCCGCTTCGTCGCGGGCTGCGGCGTCGGCGCGGAGCTGATCACGATCGGCGCGTTCCTGACCGAGCTGGTGCCGAAGGCGGTGCGAGGCAGGGCGTTCGCGGTCTGCTTCGCCGTCGGCTACCTGGCCATGCCGGTGCTTGCGCTGGTGTCGTGGCTCTGGGTGCCGCGCGATCCGCTCGGCTGGTCCGGATGGCGCTGGGTCGTGCTGCTCGGCGGCAGCGGGGCAGTGGTCGTCTGGTGGCTGCAGAGCAGCACGACCCAGCGCCA
>NZ_JAAGPB010001027.1:0-1189 GCF_017104585.1 Burkholderia sp. Ac-20392 | reverse complement strand
CCCCGGTGACGAACGTCGTTTCCACGGTGACCAACGCCGTCGGCGCGCCGGCATTGACCGGCGGCACGGGTGCCGTCACGAACGGTGGCTCGTCGTCGAATCCGCTCGCGCCTGTCACGTCGCTGATCGGCGGCCTGCTCGGCGGCACGCACGGCAAGTAAACCAACATCCATCAATCGACAAGACAGCGAGGAGTCAATCATGTCCCAGCAACGTTCCCTGACGACAGCCGCCGTGCGCCAATGGCGCGCGCCCCTCACGGCCTTCGCCGCCGCCTGCCTGCTGGCCGCCTGCGGCGGCGGCGGCGTCAGCTCGCCGCCGACCAGCAGCAACAGCAACAACCCGAGCACGAGCGGTACGCCGAGCACGAGCGGCACCAGCGGCACGTCGACCGGCACCAAGGGCGTCGTCAGCACGGTTGGCCAGACGGCCACCGACCTCGGCAGCACGGTCGGCAACATCAGCGTGCCGGGTCTCGGCGACGGCGTGACGAAGGGTGTCGGCAGCACGCTCTCCAGCACGGGCACGATCGTCGGCGCAGCCGCCGATGCCGTGAGCAACGGGCTGGGACAGATCGGCACGACTAAGGATCCGGTCGGCACGACCGTCGCGGGCCTCGGCAACGTGGTCGGCGCAACGAGCAACACGGTGTCCGGCCTGAGCTCGACGGTCAAGGCGCTCGGCACCGGCCAGCTCGCGCCGCTCGCGCCTGTCACGACCCCGGTCGGCACCGTGCTCGACACGGTGGCCAACGGCTTGACGGCTGCCGGCACGACGATCGGCTCGACGCTGTCGTCGGGCGCCGTGCAGCAGGTGACACAGCCGCTCAGCTCGGCGATCACGCCGCTCGTGATCACCGCCGGCCAGGTCACGCAACAGGTCGGCACGACGACCGGTCTCGGCCAACCCGTCTCGGGCCTGCTCGGCCAGGTCGGCGGCGCGATCAGCTCGGCCGGCAAGCAGGTTGGCGGCACGTCGAGCCAGCCGCTCGTCGGCGACGTCGGTCAGCTCGTCACTGCGGTCGGCAACACCGTGACCAACGCGGGCGGTCTCGTCAACCCGAACGGCCCGAACGGCGCGGCACCGATCCCCGGCCTGATCACGAGCCTCGTCGGCGGCTCGACGGCGACCGTACAGAACGGCACGTCGTCGGGCTCCGGCTCGACGAATCCGCTCGGCGGCCTGCTGT
>NZ_JAAGPB010001026.1:0-1091 GCF_017104585.1 Burkholderia sp. Ac-20392 | reverse complement strand
CGGCCGTGCTGCTCGCCGGCTGCGCCGTCGGGCCCGACTATCACCGGCCCGACACGTCGATCCCCGCCGCCTACAAGGAAGCGCCGGCCGGCTGGAAGGTCGCGCAGCCCGCCGACCGCACCGACCGCGGCGCGTGGTGGACGGTCTACAACGATCCGCAGCTCGATGCGCTGATCGGCAAGCTCAACGCGTCGAACCAGACCATCGCGCAATCGGCGGCCGCGTACCGGCAGGCGCGTGCGCTCGTCACCGAGGCGCGGGCCGCGTATTTCCCGACCGTCGGGCTGACCGCGTCGGGCTCGCGCGCCCGCACGCCGCGCACGTCGGTGTCGTCGAGTTCGTCGTCGAGTTTCAGCAGCGGTTCGTCCGGCTCGATCAGCAACAGCTACAGCGTCGGTCTCGACGCGAGCTGGGAACCCGACCTGTGGGGCAAGGTGAGCCGTACCGTCAGCGCGCAGCGCGCCGGCGAAGCAGCCGCGGCGGCCGATCTCGCGAATGCGCGGCTGTCGCAGCAGGCGCTGCTCGCGCAAACCTACTTCCAGCTGCGCACGTCCGATGCGCTGCAGAAGCTGCTCGACGACACCGTGAAGTCGTACGAACAGTCGCTGAAACTCACGCAGAACCAGTACGCGCAGGGCGTCGCCGCGCGCGCGGACGTGATCCAGGCGCAGACGCAGCTGCAGAGCGCGCAGGCCGCGTCGATCGACAACGGTGTGGCCCGCGCGCAGTACGAGCATGCGATCGCGACGCTGATCGGCGAACCCGCGTCGACCTTCTCTCTGCCGCCGAATCCGCTCACCGCCGAGCCGCCGATCACGCCGGTCGACGTGCCGTCCGCGATCCTCGAACGCCGCCCCGACATCGCGGCGGCCGAGCGCCGTGCGGCGGCCGCGAACGAGCAGATCGGCGTCGCGATCTCCGCGTTCTTCCCGACCCTGACGCTGTCGGCCACCGGCGGCTTCCAGAGCTCGGTGTGGTCGCAGCTGTTCACGCTGCCGGCGCGCTTCTGGACGGTCGGCCCGCAGCTCGCGGCCACGTGATCATCTGCGGCTACGGCCGCGCGGGCCAGAACCTGGCGCGGATGCTCGAAA
>NZ_JAAGPB010001025.1:0-1055 GCF_017104585.1 Burkholderia sp. Ac-20392 | reverse complement strand
TTTCCTTGGTGTCTGCAGTTCCGACCTGTGCTCTTCCGATCTGCGGCGCCCAACCGTCGCCCGCGTCGGCCGACGGTCCGACGCCCGAACGCCTCGATCGACTGTGGGATGTGCCGCATCCGTGGGAAACCACCCAGGTGATTGCCGGCGCGAACGGCGACCGCCAGAACTTCCAGATCGTCAACGCCGACGTGCGGGTCGATTACCGCCTCGGCCTGACCGATGCCGATGCGCGCGCGGCGCTCTATTGCACGATCGACCCGGAAAGCACGGTGCGCACGAGCGCCAATCGCGAACTCGTGCACTACCTCGCATCGCATACGCTCGAATCGCTGCTGGAAACGAACCAGGCCGCGATGGCCGACCAGTTGAAGCGCGCGATCCAGCAGCAGCTCGACCGGCTGCACAGCGGGGTCGACGTGATCGCGGTCGTGATCGAGAGCGTGCATCCGCCGACCGGTGCGGCTGCCGCCTTCCACGACGTGCAGGCCGCGCAGATCCGCGCGCAGGGCAGCGTCGCGCAGGCACGCGGCTTCGCGGCCGGCCTGCTCGGCAACGCGCAGCAGCAGGCGCTCGAACGGGTCGCGCGCGCCGAAGCACAGGCCGGCGATACGGTGTCGTCGGCGCGCGTGCAGCAGATCGATTTCGACGCCGACCTGGTCGCGTACCGGCTCGGCGGTCCCGCGTTTCCGTTCGAGTATTACCTCGACCGGCTGCAACGCGGCCTGCGCAACGCGCGCATGACGATCATCGACGACCGGCTTGCCGACGGCACGCGGGCGACCGTCGATCTTCGCAATACTCCTGCCGGCGATCTGGCCGGCATCCATTGACATGTCGCGGCGTAATCCGCATGGGCGGCGCAACACGGCGGCAGGCCGTGGCGCCGCACCGCACGCGGACGACGCCGCACCCGGGGTGACATCGTGAGTCTGTTTCATTCACACGCGCATGATCATGCGCACCACGGCCATGGCCACGACCACCGTCATCACGCGCAGCATGGCGCACCGCAGCCGCCCGGCGCGTTCCGCCTGCGCGTCGCCGTTGCGGTA
>NZ_JAAGPB010001024.1:0-238 GCF_017104585.1 Burkholderia sp. Ac-20392 | reverse complement strand
GCATTAAAAAAAAAAAAAAAATAAAAAAAAAATGCGCTCGAGGTTGCATAACAGTCATAATCCAGCGTGATATAGCACCGCCTAATTCGTCTGCGCGTAAGCGATCATCTGTGATTTGCCACATCCTCGCTGCCACCGCTACTGAACGCACATCACATGTATATAGCACATGATTGTGACGCCACGTGCGACACACTACCTACACCCTCGTCACATCAACATCATAACGTCGCATCAC
>NZ_JAAGPB010001023.1:0-1058 GCF_017104585.1 Burkholderia sp. Ac-20392 | reverse complement strand
AGCCGCCGGCCGTGGCAATCCGCTAAACAGCGGGCGGCCGCCGTTGGCAGACACGGCGCCCGGTGCGGCAGTGGCGCGCATTCGCCCGCCAGGCAGCCAGACCGTTAGTTGCACACCAGCCTCCCGGCGGCCCGCGGAGGCAGTCGGGCACGGCTCCCGCGGACGCGTGAAGCCGGCCCGCTTGCCCCCCACTTCCCGCTCGCCAGGCGTCCGCACGTCCACCTTGCCTTTTTCGCGTTTTGTTTAGTATTTTTAGTAACGGCGTTTTCGCAGATTAGCGCTTAAAAACCGCGAATTCGCGGGTATTCCCCGGCTATCCGGCCCGAATTCCGCGAGATGTTTTACTATACAATCGCTTTCACCCTAAACAAACCGGACCCCGAACGATGGGTACGACCATTCGCGATGTGGCGCGGGCGGCAGAGGTCTCGATCGGCACCGTCTCCCGCGCGCTGAAAAACCAGCCGGGCCTGTCCGAAGCGACGCGTGCGCGCATCGTCGAGATCGCGCAGCGGCTCGGCTACGATCCCGCGCAACTGCGGCCGCGCATCCGCCGGCTCACCTTCCTGCTGCATCGCCAGCACAACCGCTTTCCGGCCAGCCCGTTCTTCTCGCACGTGCTGCACGGCGTCGAGGACGCGTGCCGCGAGCGCGGCATCGTGCCGACGCTGCTCACGGTCGGGCCGAACGACGACGTGCTGCGCCAGATGCGCCCGCACGCGCCCGACGCGATCGCGGTGGCCGGCTTCATCGAGCCCGAGACGATCGAGGCGCTCGCCGCGACCGGACGGCCGCTCGTGCTGATCGACCTGTGGGCGCCCGGGCTGCGTTCGGTGAACATCGACAACGCAACGGGCGCGGCGCTCGCGATGCGCCACCTGCTCGCCACCGGCCGCACGCGGATCGCGTTCATCGGCGGCTCGCCCGCGCACTACAGCATCGCGCAGCGCGCGATCGGCTACCGCCGTGCGTTCTTCGAGGCCGGGCGGCTGTTCGATCCCGCGTACGAAGTGACGATCGATGCGGGGCTCGATCCCGACACCGGCGCCGCGCGGGCA
>NZ_JAAGPB010001022.1:0-258 GCF_017104585.1 Burkholderia sp. Ac-20392 | reverse complement strand
AGATCTCGGGGGTCGCCGGATTATTAAAAAAAAAAAAAAAAAAAAAAACTAGTGAGTACATAGTATTAATACAAATTAAAGATACTTATATCATTCCTCGTTTGTCAAACTAGCACACATTTGATATGTCTTCTCTTTCGATATCATTACCTGTCATTCTTCATATACTCCATTCCTCCTGCTTTAATTTCTGTCGCATATTAACCACTTTACATTAGCATTCAGCATAGTGTTCTGTCCTCGTTACACTTCATCCTT
>NZ_JAAGPB010000099.1:0-21994 GCF_017104585.1 Burkholderia sp. Ac-20392 | reverse complement strand
CTGGCTGATCGAGGACGCGCGCCGCCTGGCGTACGGCGATCTGTCGCGGGCCGTCGATGCGGCCGCCGCGCTGCTCGCCAACCTCGGCGTGCAAGGCGGCGACCGCGTGATGATCGTCGCCGAAAACTGCGTCGCACAGATCGTGCTGCTGTTCGCGGTCGCGCGCCTCGACGCGTGGGCGCTCGTGTCGAACGCGCGGTTGTCCGCCAGCGAACTCGACGCGATCGCCGCGCACGCGCGTCCGAAGCTGATCGCGTTCGCCACCGACACATCGCCCGACGCGCGCACGCATGCCGAACGGCACGGCGCGACACCTGCCGGCAGGCTGCCGGTCGACATCGGTGCGTGGTCGTATCGCGTCGACGCCAACGCGCCGGGCGAACCGGTCGCCGCCGACGGTGCCGCGCAATGCGCGGCGCTGATCTACACGACCGGCACGACCGGCACGCCGAAAGGCGTGATGCTGTCGCATCGCAACCTGCTGTTCATCGCGGCGACGTCGAGCACGCTGCGCCGCGTGTCGCCCGACGACGTCGTCTACACCGTGCTGCCCGTGTCGCATGTGTATGGGCTCGCGTCGGTCTGCCTCGGCAGCCTGTACGCGGGCGCGACGCTGCGGCTCGTGCCGCGCTTCTCGCCGGAAGCCGTGCGCGTCGCGCTCGCCGACGAAGGCGTCACGATCTTCCAGGGCGTGCCCGCGATGCACGCGAAGCTGCTCGAACACCTGCACACGCACGGCCACGCGTGGCGCGCACCGCGCCTGCGCTTCGCGTATTCGGGCGGCTCGCCGCTCGACGCGAACCTGAAGGCGCGCGTCGAGCGCCTGTACGGCGTGCCGCTGCACAACGGCTACGGGATGACCGAAAGCAGCCCGACGATCACGCAGACGCCACTCGACGCGCCGCGCACCGACGGCTCGGTCGGCGTGCCGATTCCCGGCGTGGAGATGCGGATCGTCGCGCCGGACGGCACCGACGTACCGCCGGGTGAAGTCGGCGAGATCCGCGTGCGCGGGCCGAACGTGATGCTCGGTTATTACCGCAACGCGGACGCGACACACGCGGCCGTGTCGCCGGACGGCTGGCTGAGCACCGGCGATCTCGCACGGCAGGAGGCGGACGGCGCCGTGACGATCGCGGGCCGCAGCAAGGAGCTGATCATCCGGTCGGGCTTCAACGTCTATCCGGTCGAAGTCGAACAGGTGCTGAACGCACATCCGGACGTCGTGCAGGCGGCCGTCATCGGCCGCGCGGTCGAAGGCAACGAGGAAGTGCTCGCGTTCGTCGAGCTGGTGCCCGGCGCGACGGCGGACGAAGCGGCGTTGCACGCGTGGTGTGCGGAGCGGCTCGCGCCTTACAAACGCCCCGCGCACATCCGTGCGCTCGACGCGCTGCCGGCCGCGTCGACGGGCAAGGTGCTGAAGCACAAGCTGCGCGAACTGGTCTGACCTGGGCCGGCGCGGCGCGTGACACAACCCGCGCCACGCCGGATGCGCTAACCGCGCGGATGGTGTTGCGCGTGCAGCGTCTTCAAGCGCTCGCGTGCAACGTGCGTATAGATCTGCGTGGTCGAGATGTCGCTGTGGCCGAGCAGCAGCTGCACGACGCGCAGGTCGGCGCCGTGGTTCAGCAGGTGCGTCGCGAACGCATGCCGCAGCGTATGCGGCGACAGGTGCGCGCGCACGTCCGCGTGCTGCGCGTGGCGCTTGATGATGTTCCAGAACTGCTGGCGCGTCATCCCGTCGCCGCGTGCGGTCACGAACAGCGCGTCGGCCGCGCGCGCGCCGAGCAGTGCCGGCCGCGCCTCGCGCAGGTAGCGCTCGATCCAGCCGTGCGCGACTTCGCCGAACGGCACGAGCCGCTCCTTCGAGCCCTTGCCCATCACGCGCACGACGCCCTCGTTGAGCCCGACCTCGACGGTCTTCAGCATCACGAGCTCGCTCACGCGCAACCCGCTCGCATACATCAGCTCGAGCATCGTGCGATCGCGCAGGCCGAGCGGCGTGCCGATGTCGGGTGCGCCGAGCAGCGCCTCGACCTGCGCCTCCGACAGCGTCGACGGAAACCGGGCCGCCTGTTTCGCGGACGTGATCCGCAGCGTCGGGTCGGCGCTCGCGCGATGCTCGCGCAAGGCCCAGCCGTAATAGCGCCGGAACACGGACAGCCGCCGGTTCGACGACGTCGCCTTGCCGTCGCTGCGCGCGGCGATGTAGCCCGTCACCATCGCTTCGTCGACCGAATCGAGCGGCGCGTCGTGCGTCTCTGCCAGCCATTGGGAAAACAGCGCCAGATCGCGTCGGTACGCGTCGAGCGTATTGCGCGCGAGCCCGTGCTCGAGCCACAGCGCATCGCAAAAAACGTCGATCGACGCACGGCTCGCGAGCAGCGCGGCGGACGCCTCGGCGGCATCGCCGTCGGCTTCGGGGGAAATCAGCGATTCACTCATCAGTACGGCACGCCTTCGTGCGCCAGCAGCCAGCGCTTCACTTTCTGGTAATAACCGTTGTCGTCGTGGTTCGCGAAGCCGCCGAGACCGCCCGCCGCGACGACGCGATGGCACGGAATCACGAGCGGGAAGTAGTTCGCGCCGCACGCCTGGCCGACCGCGCGCGGCGCGCTGCCGATCCGCTTCGCGACCTGCCCGTAGGTCAGCACCGTGCCGGGCGGAATATCGCTGATCACGTCCCACACGCGGTGCTGGAACGCGCTGCCGACTTCGGCGAGCGGCAGGTCGAAGCGCGCCGACGCGCGCTCGAAATAACGTTCGATCTGCTTGACCGCGCGCTTGGCGAGCGGCGAATCCGGATCGACCGACTTCACCGATTCGGGCAGATAGACGATCTCGCGCACCACCGCGGCATCCGTGCGGATGCCGACCTTGCCGAACGGCGCGTCGATGACTGCATTGAACATGGCCCTCTCCTGACCGATGGATGCGCGCGGCACCACCGCGCGCCGACGACACTTTACGCCGCCTTCACGCGGCACGCAGCGCCCACTCGACATGCTCGCGCACGACCGGCGACGGATCGTCGGCCCGCGCGCGCAACGCGGCGACGATCGCATCGCGCGCCTGCGGCGCGAGCCGGCCCGCGTCCGCGCGCAGCGCATTGCCGAGCCCGACCGCGAGATTGCGCAGCCAGCTTTCGTAGCCGATGCGCCGGATCGCACTGCCCTGCATGCGCGTATCGAACGTGCCCGCATCCCACGCAAACAGCTCGACGAGCGTCGCGCGGTCGAGGCCGTGCCGCACGTCGAAATCGGCGACGGGCGCGGCCTGCGCGAACTTGTTCCACGGGCACACGAGCTGGCAGTCGTCGCAGCCGTACACGCGATTGCCGATCATCGGCCGCAGCGGCTCGGGGATGCTGCCTTTCAGTTCGATCGTCAGGTACGAGATGCAGCGGCGCGCATCGACGCGGTATGGCTCGACGATCGCACCGGTCGGACAGGCGGCGATACAGCGCGTGCAGCTGCCGCAGTGCGCGCCGGGCGTTTCGGGCGCGGTGTCGGGGGACGTGTGCGCGTCGGTCGGCAGCGGCACGTCGACGTAGATCTCGCCGAGGAAGAACAGCGAGCCCGCATCGCGCTGCAGCAGCAGCGTGTGCTTGCCGCGCCAGCCGACGCCGGCCTTCTGCGCGAGCTCGACCTCGAGCACGGGCGCCGAATCGGTGAACACGCGGTAGCCGAACGCGCCGATCTCCTGCTCGATGCGCTCCGCGAGCGTCTGCAGGCGGTTGCGCAGCACCTTGTGATAGTCGCGGCCGCGTGCGTAGATCGACACGACGGCCGCCTGCGGATCGTCGAGCCGGGCCCGTTCGCGCGCACGCCAGTCGTGCGGCAAGAGCGCGCCTGGCTCGCTGTCAGGTGCGTCGGCGGCCAGCGTTTCGGCCGGCAGATAGGCGAGCCGGGCGGAGATCACGCGTCGCGTACCGGCCACAAGTTCGGCCGGACGCGCGCGTTTCATCCCATGTTTCGCCATATAATCCATTTCGCCGTGGTATCCGGCTTCCAGCCAGGCGGCGAGGCCTGCTTCGGCATCCGAGAGATCGGTATCGCTGATGCCGATCGCCCCGAAACCCAATTCGCGCCCCCACGCCCTGATGCGCGCGGCGAGCGCAGTCAACGCCGCATCGTCGAGCGCGCACGGTGCCGCGCCTTCGGCACAAGTCGAAGGCCTGTCGGATGCGGCGAGTTCCGGTAATCGGTTCATCGCACTATTTTACGAGAATGTCAGCCACGTCCAGCCACCCGCCTCATGTCATCACGTTGCCCGCCCCGCTCGAGCAGCGCGTGATCGCGCTCGCCGACGAAGCGGCGACCGAGGCTTTCGGCACCCGCTTCGCACACGCGCTCGACGCGGCACGCGTCGAACTCGCCCGCGCGCATGCATTCGACGGGCTGCAGATCCAGCTGGTCGGCGATCTCGGCGCGGGCAAGACATCCCTCGTCCGCGCGATCCTGCGGGGCCTCGGCCACACGGGGCGTGTGCGCAGTCCGACCTATACGCTCGTCGAGCCGTACGCACTCGAACGCGACGATGGGGAACTCGAGGTCTATCACTTCGATCTGTATCGTTTCAACGATCCGGCCGAATGGTCCGACGCAGGCTTTCGCGAATATTTCAATTCCAGCGCGATCTGCCTCGTCGAATGGCCACAACAGGCGGGCACGCTGCTCGGCGTACCCGATCTGGTTTTCTCGCTCGACGTGGATGGCGACGGCCGCGCCCTCACCGTCCGGGCGTACAGCGCTTCAGGAAAGGCATGTCTCGAAAGATGTTGATCAAACCGTTCCGCTCGATCGAATCGGCGGCCACCGCGACGCACAACTGGCGGCGCCGCCAGATCCTGTGCGCGGGCGCGTCGACGCTGGTGCTCGGTCTCGTCGCACCGCGGCTCGCGCACGCATCGTCGGTGCTCGGCGTGCGTGTGTGGCCCGCACGCGATTACACGCGCGTCACGATCGAATCCGACCAGCCGCTGCAGAATAGCCAACAGCTGCTGCAAGGGCCCGACCGTCTCGTCGTCGACCTGACCGGCCTCGACCTCGACCAGGCGCTGCGCGACCTCGTGTCGAAGATCGCGCCGAACGATCCGCAGATCCAGTCGGTGCGCGTCGGCCAGTATCAGCCGCACGTCGTGCGGATGGTGTTCGACCTGAAAGGCTCGGTGAAACCGCAGGTGTTCACGCTGCCGCCGGTCGGCACCTACAAGTACCGGCTCGTGTTCGACCTGTATCCGGCCGTCGCGCCCGATCCGCTGTCCGACCTGATCGCACAGACGGAACGCAAGGAGCAGGCGCTCAACGACACGACGCGCGCGCAGCAGATGCAGCCGCCGACCGCGCTGGCCGGCCCGGGTACGCCCCTGCCGCCGCCTGCCGCGGGCGACAACAGCGACGCATTCTTCCAGCGCTTCGCGCAGAACACGCCGGCCACGCCGCACACGCCGCCCGCCACGCCTTCGACGCCCGCGAAGCCGGCGGTCAAGCCGCCGCCCGTCATCGCGCGCCGCGACGACAGCGACGACGACGGCGACACCTACAAGTTCACGGCGCCGAAATCCGGCAAGGGCGGCACCGTGCGCCTGCTGACGGTGGCGATCGATCCGGGCCATGGCGGCGAGGATCCGGGCGCGATCGGCGGCGGTGGCACGTACGAGAAGCACATCGCGCTCGACATCGCGAAGAAGCTGCGCGCGAAGATCGACGGCGCACCGAACATGCGCGCGATGATGACGCGCGACGCCGACTTCTTCGTGCCGCTGAACGTGCGCGTGCAGAAGGCCCGCCGCGTGGGCGCCGACCTGTTCGTATCGATCCACGCCGATGCATTCACGACGCCGTCCGCACGCGGCTCGTCGGTGTTCGCGCTGTCCGACCACGGCGCGACGAGCGCCGCGGCGCGCTGGATGGCGAACAAGGAAAATTCGTCCGACCTGATCGGCGGCATCAACATCAAGACGGCGGACGCGACCGTGAACCGCGCGCTGTTCGACATGTCGACGACCGCGCAGATCCGCGATTCGCTGCGCTACGGCAACTACGTGCTGAAGGAAGTGGGCGGCATCAACAAGCTGCACAAGGGCTCGGTCGAGCAGGCCGGGTTCGCGGTGCTGAAGGCGCCCGACATTCCGTCGATCCTCGTCGAGACGGCTTTCATCAGCAACCCGGAAGAAGAAAGCCGCCTGAACGACGACGGCTATCGCGACCAGATGGCCGACGCGATCTTCCGCGGCATCAAGCGTTATTTCGCGGCGAATCCGCCGCTCGCGAAGAGCCGGATGGCCTGACGGCCGTACCCGGCCACCCCGCCCCGCCGCCGGCACGCAGTGCGTGCCGGCGCGTCACGATGCCGCGAAGCGGCGCATCAGTTTCCCGCCGAACACGTTCACCGCGAGCCCGCCCATCACGAGCGCCGTGCCGATCAGCTGCGTGCGCGTCAGATGCTCGTCGAGCAGCAGCGCCGACGATGCGAGGCCGACGACCGGCACCAGCAGCGAGAATTGCGCGACCTGCGCGGCCGGATAACGCGACAGCAGGCGGCTCCACAGCCCGTAGCCGAGCAGCGTCGCGACGAACGCGAGATAGACGACCGCGAAGATCGACGCACCGTTCAGCCCGGCGAGCGCGGTCGCGATCCGCTGCGGCCCTTCGAACCACAGCGACAGCAGGAAGAACGGCACGGGCGGCACGAGGCTGGCCCACACGACGAGCGACACGAGGTTCGCCTTGCCGACCTTCTTCGTGACGATGTTGCCGAACGCCCACATCGCCGCCGAGCAGATCGTCAGCAGGAAGCCCGCGAGCGTCATCGCGCGGCCGCCCTGCGCCGCGATCACGACAAGCCCGCCCGCGGCGATCGCGAGGCCGAGCAGGTTCTGCATGCGCAGCCGCTCGCCGAGGAACAGCATCGCGAACACGAGCGTGAAGAACGCCTGCGACTGCAGCACGAGCGATGCGAGGCCGGCCGGCATGCCGACGTACATGCCGGTGAACAGGAACACGAACTGGCCGAGCTGGATCGTCGCGCCATACAGCACCAGCAGGCGCCACGGAATCTGCGGCCGGCGCACGAAGAACACCGCGGGCACCGCCGCGAGCGTGAAGCGCAGCGCGCCGAGCAGCATCGGCGGCATGCCGTGCAGGCCGACCTTGATCACGACGAAGTTCACGCCCCACGCCATGATCACGACCAGCGCAAGCAGCAAGTCCTTCGGGGCCATCATCGGCGTCTCCTCGATTGTCGAATTGTTGTGCAAGGTGTACTCGGGCCCTGTCGCTTTGCGCCGGGCTCCCCGACGCGGCCATCCCGAACGGGACGTCCTTTGGGGCGAAAACCCGGGCGGCCCGGCGTGTTCCCGAGAAGTCGGTCAGTCTACCGGGTTTCAGCCCCCGGCCCGATACCCGCGCGGCGCGCATGGAATCGGCGGCGGACGGCCAGTACAATGACCGGCATCCCCCGCCGCCCCACAGGATCCGCCATGACCGCTCCGATCAAAGCCCTGCTGAAGCCGCACGTGCGCGACATCGGCAACCTGCAGGTGCGCCGCACGCTGCCCGCACTCGCCGCACGCCTCGTCGGCCCGTTCATCTTCTTCGATCACATGGGCCCCGCCACGCTGCCGCCCGGCACGGGGCTCGACGTGCGCCCGCACCCGCATATCGGCCTCGCCACCGTCACCTACCTGTTCGACGGCGCGATCCTGCACCGCGACAACCTCGGTTCGCTGCAGGAAATCGTGCCGGGCGACGTGAACTGGATGACGGCCGGCCGCGGGATCGTCCACTCCGAACGCACGCCCGACGCGCAGCGCGAAAACGGCCACACCGTGCACGGGATCCAGACCTGGGTCGCGCTGCCGCGCGCGCACGAGACGACCGAGCCGTCGTTCGAGCACCATGCGGCCGACACGCTGCCGAAGCGCAATGAGGACGGCGTGTCGCTGACGGTGATCGCCGGCGACGCGTTCGGGCTGCGCTCGCCGGTCACGACGTTCTCGCGCACGCTGTACGTCGCGGCCGAATTCGCGGCCGGCGGCCGTCTCGAACTCGACGCGTCGCACGAGGAACGCGCGGTCTACGTGGTCGACGGCGAGCTCGCGATCGACGGCACGCCCGTGCCGGCCGAGCAGATGGCCGTACTCACGCCCGGCGCCGCCGTCACGCTGACGAGCGGCAACGGCGCGCGCGCGATGCTGCTCGGCGGCGACAAGATCGACGGCGAGCGCTTCATCGAATGGAATTTCGTCGCCAGCAGCCGCGAAGCGATCGAGCGCGCGAAAGAAGCATGGACGCGCCAGGAAATGGGCAAGGTGCCGGGCGAGACCGAGTGGATTCCGCTGCCCGAATCGAAGCCGCGTTGAAAAAGGGGCGCACTGCCCCCATCCTGACGACATTCGAACGAAAGAGAACGACATGGACACCACGCTTGCCACATTCGAGAAAGACGTCATCGAGGCGTCGTTGGACGCACCCGTGCTGGTCGACTTCTGGGCGCCGTGGTGCGGCCCCTGCAAGACGCTCGGCCCGCTGCTGGAAAAGCTCGAAGGCGACTACGAAGGCCGCTGGAAGCTCGTGAAGGTCAACGTCGACGAGAACCAGGAACTCGCCGCGCACTTCCAGACGCGCAGCATCCCGCACGTGATCGCGTTCGCCGACGGGCGCCCGGTCGACCAGTTCGTCGGCGTGCTGCCCGAAGGCCAGTTGCGCGCCTTCCTCGACCGGCTGCTGCCGGCCCCCGAGGAGGCCGAACGGCGCGCCGCGCAGTACGCGATGGCCGAGGAGCGCTACGACGACGCGCTCACGCACCTCGAGGCGGCGCTCGCGCTGAACCCCGGCTTCGACGACGCACGCCTCGATCTGATCGAACTGCTGCTCGCGAGCAACCAGGTCGACGCCGCGCGCGCCGAGACCGAGCGCCTGTCGCCGCAGACCGTGCAGAATGGCGATCCGCGCTACCAGGCGATCAAGACCCGTTTCGACGCACTCGAAGCCACGGCCGACCTGCCGCCGACCGATGCGCTCGAAGCGCGCATCGCGGCGAACCCGGCCGATCTCGACGCGCGTTTCGATCTCGCGCAGAGCCTGATCGCGCGGCGAGCGTATGAGGGCGCGGTGGAGCAGTTGCTGGAAATCGTCACGCGCGATCGCGCTTACGGCGACGATCTCGGCCGCCGCACACTGATCTCGGTGTTCGAGCTGGCCGGCGATCGCCCCGACCTCGTCGCCGGGTGGCGACGCAAGCTGAGCATGGCGCTCAATTGAACTTGATGTGTGACCGCCGGGCCGCAACGGCCCGGCTGCGGGATTGCCCCGCATGCCATACGACGGCGCGTGTCACGCGCCGCAGCATTCCTCAACGACCGCCATTCACAGCGGCTTAGCCGGCGGCTTGCGCCGCGATCGCGCGCAGCGCATGCGCGGCGGCCGCGAAGCCGAAACTCGCGGTCACGCACACGCTCGAACCGAATCCCGCACAGTTGAGCCCCGCGACGTGCGCGGCCGCGGACGGCTCGGCGCCGTCCTCGAGGTCGCAGGCAGCCGCTTCCGGATAGATCAGCGGCTCGTCCGAATACACGGCGCTGACCTTGAACCGCGCCTTCGGCCCGCGCGGAAAGCCGTGCTGCTTGCGCAATTGCGCGCGCACCTTCGACAGCAGCGGATCCTGGATCGTCAGCGCGAGATCGTCGATCCGGATGCGCGTCGGGTCGAGCTGGCCGCCCGCGCCGCCGACCACGACGAGCGGCTGGCGCTTCGCGACGCACCACGCGATCAGCGCGACCTTCGTACGCACGCTGTCGATCGCGTCGATCACGTAGTCGAAACCGCCGCCGAGCAGCGCGTCGAAATTGTCGGGCTCGACGAAATCCTCGATCCGGTTCACGCGGCACGCGGGATCGATCAGCGCGATCCGCTCGGCCATCGCGTCGACCTTCGGCTTGCCGTAATTGCCGTCGAGCGCGTGGATCTGCCGGTTCGTGTTGCTTTCGGCGACGTTGTCGAGATCGATCAGCGTCAGCGTGCCGACCGCGTTGCGCGCAAGCGCCTCGGCCACCCACGACCCGACGCCGCCGATGCCGATCACCGCGACGTGCGCGCGCTCGAACGCGGCGGCGGCCGGCGCGCCGTACAGCCGCGCGACGCCGCCAAAGCGCCGCGCTCGATCCACGTCAAGCTGGATTTCCGGGGTCGGGGTAAGATCAGAGGAACGGGGCGGGGCAGCGTCGGCGGCGGACATAGCAGCAAGGAAAACGTAAGTCGTGCAGCCCTCTATTTTGCCTGAACTCCTCGCTCGCACGCGCCACTGTGCACGCACGTTTCTCGCGCGTTGGCTACAATGGTTCCAGATTGAAGCGTTTGCATAACATGACGACTCTCGCCGATCTCCGCATCAATTATTCACGTGCTTCGCTTGACGAAGCCGACGTTGCCCACGACCCCTTCGCCCAGTTCGACCGCTGGTTCAAGGAGGCGCTCGCCGCCAAGCTGCCCGAGCCGAACACGATGACGCTCGCGACCGTCGGCGACGATGGCCGGCCGTCGGCACGCATCGTGCTCATCAAGGGCGTCGACGAACGCGGGTTCGTCTTCTTTACCAATTACGAAAGCCGCAAGGGGCGCGATCTCGCCGCGCATCCGCAGGCCGCGCTGCTGTTCTACTGGATCGAGCTCGAGCGCCAGGTGCGCATCGAAGGCCGGATCGAGAAAACCAGCGCAGAAGAAAGCGACCGCTATTTCGCGTCGCGCCCGCTCGGCTCGCGCATCGGCGCATGGGCGTCGGAGCAGAGCGCGGTGATCGACAGCCGCGCGACGCTCGAAGCGCAGGAAAAGGCCGTCAGCGAACGCTACGGCGACAACCCGCCGCGCCCGCCGCACTGGGGCGGCTACCGCCTCGTGCCCGACTCGATCGAGTTCTGGCAGGGCCGCCCGTCGCGGCTGCACGACCGCCTGCTCTATACGCGCGACGCCGACACGTCGCCGGGCTGGTCGATCTCGCGCCTGTCGCCGTAAGCGCGGCACCGGCGCACGCCGGTCGTGTCTCGTGTTGCATCCGGGCGCCCGCCTCGCAAGCGGTGAGCGCCGGTCAAGATACTTGGCTGTATTCGATTCAACGAACAAACGGAGAATCCAAATGTTCTGGGAAAAGAAGCTGGCACAGTGGGCGGACGAAGTACGGGCGAAAGCGAACATACCGGCGCGCCTCGTGCTGTGGAACGGCGATCAACTCGATTTCGGCACCTTCAGCGCGCCGCAGGTCACGTTGAAGGTGAACAGCGCGTCGGCATTGCCGCTCCTGCTCGAACCGAGCCTCGACAATCTCGGCGAGGCGTACGTGAAGGGCAAGATCGACATCGAAGGCAAGCTGTCGGACATCATCAACATCGGCTACTCGCTCGCACGCAGCACGGTGACGAGCGCGAGCAAGCTGGCACGCGTGAAGCGCTACTTCAATCACTCGAAGAGCACCGACAGGAAGGCGATCCAGTATCACTACGACGTCTCGAACGAGTTCTACCAGCTGTGGCTCGACGAGAACATGGTGTACTCGTGCGCGTACTTCGAGAACGGCGACGAGGATCTCGCCACCGCGCAGATCAAGAAGATCGACCACATCCTGACGAAGATCCGGCTCCAGCCCGGCCAGCGCCTGCTCGACATCGGCTGCGGCTGGGGTGCGCTCGTGCTCCGTGCCGCGCAGAAGTTCGGCGCGCAGTGCCTCGGCGTCACGCTGTCGCAGAACCAGTTCGACCTCGCGACCGCGCGCGTGAAGGCTGCCGGGCTGGAAGACAGGATCGAGATCCGGCTGCAGGACTACCGCGAGATCGACGGCCAGTTCGACCGCATCACGAGCGTCGGGATGTTCGAGCACGTCGGGCGCAAGAACCTGCCGCTCTATTTCTCGCGGGTCCATGACCTGCTCGCCGACGACGGCATCGCGATGAACCACGGGATCACGTCGACCGACGCGGAAAGCGGCGAGACGGCGCTCGGCGGCGGCGAGTTCATCGACCGCTACGTGTTCCCGGACGGCGAGCTGCCGCACATCAGCCTCGCGCTGGAAGCCGCGCAGCGCGGCGGGCTCGAAGCGATTGACGTCGAAAGCCTGCGACGGCACTATGCGCGCACGCTCGACATCTGGACGGAAAACTTCGAGGCGAAGGCGGAAGCCGCACGCCAACTCGTCGACGACGAAAAATTCCGCATCTGGCGCGTGTATCTCGCCGGCTGCGCGTATGCGTTCGAGCACGACGACGTGTCGATCTTCCAGATCGTGTGCCGCAAGGCCGGGCAGAGCGCAAAAACGCTGCCGTGGTCGCGGCGCTATATGTACGAACATGCGCTGCCGCGCTAGGCGGCGCTTCACGCTGGGCATGCATGGGTGACGGCAGGACGCGGCGCAAGGCGCCGCCCGAACGACAGCAGCACGACGACGCCAACGCGCCACACGCCGACGGGCAATTCGACCTGTTCGGCGTGCCGGCCGACGCTGCACGCGCGTCGCCGGAGAACGACGGCCCGCCTGCCGACACCGACGGTCACGTGACACCGGACGCATCCGACGACGCGCAACCGGCACCGCGCACCCGCACTCACTCCCGTTCTTCAGACGAAACACCGCCCGCCGCTTCCGGCCTGCTGTGGGACGAGCCGCCCCAGCCTGCCGCGCCGCCGAAGAAGGGCCGGCGCCGGCGCGGCGTGCTGCCCGCGCCGATCGCGCCGGAAGTGGCCGACGCAGCGGCCGGCCTGCCGCCGAACGTCCGGCTCGGCACGTCATCGTGGTATTTCCCCGGCTGGGACGGCATCGTCTACGACGGCGACTTCGCGCAGACCAAGCTGTCGCGCGAAGGGCTCGAAGCGTATGGCGCGCACCCGCTGCTGAAAAGCGTGAGCCTTGACCGGTCGTTCTACGGCCCGCTGTCGGTGGCCGACTACCTGCGCTACGCGCAGCAGGTGCCCGACGATTTCCGCTTCGTGGTGAAGGCGCCCGCCTCCGTGACCGATGCGGTGATCCGCGGCCGGCGCGGCGAGCCGTCGGGGCCGAACCCGACCTTCCTCGACGCGCAGCTCGCCACCCGCGAATTCGTGCAGCCGTGCCTCGAAGGGCTCGGCCGGAAGGCCGGCGTGCTCGTGTTCCAGTTCTCGCCGCTGCCCGATCAACTGCTCGCGCAGCCGGCCGCACTGATCGACCGGCTGGCTGCGTTCTTCGCGGCGTTGCCGCCGCTGCCGCCGGAAACCGACGGCACCCGCTATGCGATCGAGATTCGCGACGCGAGCCTGCTCACGCCGCGCTTCATCCGCGCGCTCGCCGCGCTCGGCGTGCGCTACTGCGTCGGCCTGCACGCGCGGATGCCCGACCCGCTGCGCCAGGCGGCCGCGCTCGCGCTGCTCGACGGCGACGCGCCGGGGCCGCTGATCGTGCGCTGGAGCCTGCACGGCGGGTTCAAGTACGAACAGGCGAAAGCGAAGTACGAGCCGTTCGACAAGCTCGTCGACGAGGATCCGGCCACGCGCTCGGCGCTCGCCGAACTGGCCGCGCGCTATGCACTGGCCGGGCAGCCGGTGATCATCACGATCAACAACAAGGCGGAAGGCTCCGCGCCGCTGTCGTGCATCGCGCTTGCGCGCGAGATCGCCGCCGCGTGCGCGCAGTGGCGCAACGAGGCGGCTTGATACCGACCGGATACCGGCTTGCGCCGGCCGCGGTCACGCTTACGCGCCGCGCAGCGACTTCAGCCGGTGCGAGAACTTCTGCCGGAATTTCGCGATTTTCGGCCCGATCACGACCGAGCAGTAGCCCTGCCCCGGATTCCGCGCGTAATAATTCTGGTGATAATCCTCGGCCGGCCAGTAGTTGCCGTCGAGCGGCACGACCTGCGTGACGATCGGCTGCCCGAACACCTGCTCGCGCTCCAGCTCGCGGATCACGTCGAGCGCCGTGTCGCGCTGCGCGTCCGAATGGGTGAACACGACCGACCGGTACTGCGTACCGACGTCGTTGCCCTGCCGGTTCAACTGGGTCGGATCGTGCGTCGCGAAGAAGATCTCGAGGATCTCGCGATAGCCGATGCGCGCCGGATCGAACGTCACGTTGACGACTTCCGCATGGCCCGTATCGCCTTCGCAAATGTCGCGATAGCCGGGATTGCGCGTATGGCCGCCCGCGTAGCCCGACTGGACGGCCGTCACGCCGTCGACGTCGAGAAACACCGCCTCCGTGCACCAGAAACACCCGCCTCCCAATGTCGCGGTTTCAAGCATCTCGTTCACCATGAAATCAGTCCCTCGTTGATGTCGGCAGCCGGCACGCATGCGCCGGCGCCACCGTTCCGTCTCGCCGCTGCCCACCCGCGTGCGGGTCGCAACGGCACTTCGGCAAGTATCTCACTCGCGCGCGAACCTGACAGAGTGCACAGGTGCCGCGCGCGACCGGCCGCCCGTTTTCTCGTCTACACTTAGGCACGCGCGAGCGCGGCGGCAAACCCGCCGTCTCGCGCCAAGCACCCGATGCATGCCCGACCCTGATGCAAACATCATCTGCCGGAACATCGCTATGCATGCCTTAACAGACATCGCCCGCGTCACTCGCCCGGCCGTCGCCGCGTCGCGGGCCGCCGCTTCGACTGCACCACCCGCTTTCCGTGCATCCGCCCCGCCCCGCGTGCGGCGATCCGGCACACCGCCTTTTTCCGCTTCCACGATCTGATGCACGTTGCTGCACGCGCGCCGACGCGTGCAGCCGCCTGCCGATCGCTCCCGCCGGCGTGTCGTACGCCGCGCGGCAACCCCGACCCGCACGCCCGCAACGAACGGCCGTGCGACCACGATCCGATACCATCGAGAGGGCATCACCATGAGCATGCGGCCTGACCCGACGTTTCATGCTTCGCCGGAACTTGCGATGCAGGCGCCGCCGGAAGAATTTGCCTATACGTTGTTGCTGAGCCCCGATTTTTCCAGACCCGACGCGCTCGCCGTGATCGACGTGAAGCCTGGCTCGTCGACCTACGGAAAGATCGTGCACACGGTGACGATGCCGACCACCGGCGACGAGTTTCACCACTTCGGCTGGAACGCGTGCTCGTCGTCGCTGTCGCCGCTGACCGGCCATGCGTTTCTCGAACGACGCTTCCTGATCATCCCTGGCCTGCGCTCGTCGCGCATCTACGTGATCGACACGAAGCCGCATCCGACCCAGGCGCGCATCCACAAGATCATCGAGCCCGACGAGATCTTCTCGAAGACCGGCTATTCGCGACCGCACACCGTTCACTGCGGGCCCGAGGGCATCTACGTGAGCACGCTCGGCGGCGCGGGCAAGGACGGCACCGACGGCACACCCGGCATCTTCATCATGGATTGCGAAACCTTCGACGTGCTCGGCCGCTGGGAGATCGATCGCGGCCCGCAGGACAAGCATTACGACTTCTGGTGGAACCTGCCGCGCGACTACATGGTGTCGAGCGAATGGGCGCTGCCGCCGCAATTCGAGAACGGGATCGTACCCGAGGACCTGCTCGCGAACAAATACGGGCACCGGCTGCATTTCTGGGATCTGCGCGCGCGACGCAACGTGCAGACGATCGATCTCGGCGCGCAGCACCAGATGGCGCTCGAGGTGCGGCCCGCGCACGACCCGGCGCGCGAATACGGGTTCGTCGGCGTCGTGGTCGACACGACCAATCTCGAAGGCTCGATCTGGACCTGGTGGCGCGAAGGCGGCAAGTTCCATGTGAAGAAGACCGCGACGATCCCGGCCGAGCCGGCCGCGGCCGATGAACTGCCGCCGCTGCTCAAAGGATTCGGCGCGGTGCCGCCGCTCGTGACCGACATCGACCTGTCGCTCGACGACCGCTTCCTCTACGTGTCGTGCTGGGGCACCGGCGAGATGCGCCAGTACGACGTGTCGGACCCGCACCACCCGGTGCTCGCGGGGTCGGTCCGGATCGGCGGCATCGCGCGCCGGGCGCCGCACTCGAACGGCCGCACGTTCGCCGGCGGCCCGCAGATGGTCGAGATCAGCCGCGACGGGAAGCGCGTGTACTGGACCAACTCGCTGTATTCGACGTGGGACGACCAGTTCTATCCGGACGGCGTGCCGGGCGCGCAGGTGCTCGCGCATGTGGGGCCGGAAGGCGGGCTGATGCTTGCGGACGATTACTGGGTCGAGTTCCCCGACGGCTATCGCGCGCACCAGATCCGGCTCGAAGGCGGCGACTGCTCGACCGACTCGTTCTGCTATCCGTCGGTCAAGCGTTGAACGCCGGCGTTCACGCCCAGTTCGCGCTGTGGGCGGCCGTGCTCGCGAGCGGCGTGTATCACGGGCTCAACCCCGCGATGGGCTGGCCGCTCGCGGTGTCGAACGCGCTGATGACGCGCCGCGGCGGCGCGCTCGTCGCGGCGCTCGGCTATCTCGCGCTGGGTCATGCGCTCGCGGTCTTCACGGTGATGCTGCCGTTCGGGCTGCTCGCCGCGCTGCTCGCGTGGCAAACGGCGATCCGGATCGGCGCGAGCGCGCTCGTGATCGGCTTCGGCGCCGTGCTGCTGATCCGGCGCCGGCATCCGCGAGCGCTCGCGCGGATTCCGCCCGCGCGGCTCGGCCTGTGGTCGTTCGCGGTCGCGATCGCGCATGGCGCGGGGCTGATGCTGGTGCCGATCTATCTTGGACTGTGCGGGCTCGACCAGGACGCCGGCCACCGCGCGGCGGCCACGCTCGTCGATGCGCATCTCGGGATGGCGCTGGTCGTCGCGGCCGTGCACGCCATCGCGATGATCGGTGCCGGCGGCGGGCTCGCATGGCTCGTGTACCGCTATCTCGGGCTGAAGTTCGTGTCTCGGAGCTGGTTCAATCTCGATGCGGTGTGGGCGTCGAGCCTGATCGTGACGGGCGCGTTGTCGCTTGGACTGGCGGCGGCGCGATAGCGCGGGGATCGACGACAGATGTGGCGGAGCGGCACCGGGTGGAGCGGTGGTAGCGCAGAGAAAGCGCGACAGAACGGCGATGCCCGCCGCGTGCAATTGCGCGTCCGGCAATGCGCCGCAGTGTTCGCTACGTCACCCTGCCCCCGCAATACGCCGTCCGGCCGGGCCCGGCGGCCCCGATTCCGCTAAAATCGGGCCATGCGCACCCCTTCCCCCTCGACCGCCTTGTCGCCTTTCGTCCGCCGTGCCCGCCCCGCCCGCGTCGCGCCGCGCCCGCCCGTCTCGTTCCGGATGGTCGCGCGATGAGCCACGCCAATCCTCCGGATTTCGACGCGGCCGCCTTCCGGCAAGCACTCGGCCAGTTCGCCACGGGCGTGACGGTGATCACGACGCGCGCGCCGTCCGGCCAGCTGATCGGCATCACCGCCAGCTCGTTCAACTCGGTGTCGCTCGATCCGCCGCTCGTGCTGTGGAGCCTCGCGCACAAATCGGCGTCGACGCCGGTGTTCCGCGGCAACAGTCATTACGTGGTGAACGTGCTTGCGGCATCGCAGCTCGACCTGTGCAAGCGCTTCTCGACCTACAAGGGCGACCGCTTCGAAGGCATCGCGCATGCGGCCGGCAACTCGGGGATGCCCGTGCTCGACGGTGCGCTCGCGTGGTTCGAATGCCACAACCGCAGCCGCTACGATGAAGGCGACCACGTGATCTTCGTCGGCGAAGTGGAGCGCTGCGGCGTGCGCGCGGTATCGGACACGGCACCGCCGCTCGTGTTCCACGGCGGCGGCTTCCACGGCCTTACACCGCTTTGATCGCTCCCGTGCGCGCCAGCCCGACCGGCGCGCCGGCTTCATCCTTCAGCGTCTGCAGCACGATGTTGGAACGGATGTCCATCACGCCCGGCGCCTTGTAGAGCCGGTTCAGCACGAAATCCGAATAGTGCTTGAGGTTGTGCGCGAGCACGCGCAGCAGATAGTGGCTCTCGCCCGTCACGACGAACGCGCCGACGACCTCCGGCCATTCGCGCAGCGCTTCCGCGAAGCGCTCGTGCCATTGATTTTCTTCGTTGCGCATCGACACCTGAACGAACGCCTCAAGCTCGAAGCCGAGCTTCTCGCGGCTCAGGCACGCGCGATAGTGCTCGATCACGCCCTGCTCCTCGAGCAGGCGCATGCGGCGCAGACAGGCGGATGGCGAAAGCGAAATCCGTTCCGCCAGATCGAGATTGCTGATTCTGCCCTCTTCCTGCAGTACCGCCAGAATCCGGCAGTCGGTGGCATCGAGCGTGATCGCGTGCATTTTTGGTCCCCGTTTTCCCTCTGAGTCGAATTATCTGCCAATCCGGCGGATTGTCCATGTTTATTTCGCAAGCACTTTCTGCGAGCGTCCACCTATCATTCGAAGGATCGACTCACCGAAACGTCATGCCATGGACACCCTCTGGGACATCTCGCCGCCTGTCAGCCCCGCCACCCCCGTGTGGCCGGGCGATACGCCGGTTTCCGTCGAACGCGTGTGGCGGATGGAGGCCGGCTCGCCGGTCAACGTCGCACGCCTGACGCTGTCGCCGCACACGGGCGCGCACTGCGACGCGCCGCTGCACTACGACGCCGACGGCGCGCCGATCGGCGCCGTGCCGCTCGATACTTACCTCGGCCCGTGCCGCGTGATCCATTGCATCGGCGCATCGCCGGTCGTGCAGCCGGCCGATGTCGCGGCCGCGCTCGACGGCGTTCCGCCGCGCGTGTTGCTGCGCACCTGTGCACACGCCAGCGTCGAGCAGTGGGACAGCCACTTTTGCGCGGTGGCGCCCGAGACCGTCGACCTGCTCGCCGCACATGGCGTGAAGCTGATCGGCATCGACACGCCGTCGCTCGACCCGCAGGAATCGAAGACGATGGATGCGCATCACCGCGTGCGCGCACACCGGATGGCGATCCTCGAAGGCATCGTGCTCGACGACGTGCCGCCCGGCGACTACGAACTGATCGCCCTGCCGCTGAAATTCGCGACGCTCGACGCAAGCCCCGTGCGTGCGGTGCTGCGCGCGCTGCCCGCGCGTGCCTCCTGATTACCCCGACTGACGACCCCACATCATGATCAAGACCCGTGAAGACGCGCTCGCGCTCGACCGCGACGATCCGCTCGCCCCGCTGCGCGCCCAGTTCTCCCTGCCTGACGGCGTGATTTACCTCGACGGCAACTCGCTCGGCGCGCAGCCCAGCGCATCGGCCGCCCGCGCGCAGCAGGTGATCGGCGCCGAATGGGGCGAAGGCCTGATCCGCAGCTGGAACACGGCCGGCTGGTTCGCGCTGCCGCGCCGTCTCGGCGACAAGCTCGCGACGCTGATCGGCGGCGCACCCGGCGAGACGGTCGTGACCGATACGATCTCGATCAACCTGTTCAAGCTGCTGTCGGCGATGGTGCGCCGCCAGGCCGAGCGCGCGCCCGAGCGCCGCGTGATCGTGTCGGAACGCTCGAACTTCCCGACCGACCTGTATATCGCGCAGGGGCTGATCGAACAGCTCGGCGGCGACTACGAACTGCGCCTGATCGACGACCCGGCCGACCTGCCCGGCGCGCTCGGCGCGGACACGGCCGTCGCGATGATCACGCACGTGAACTACCGCACCGGCTACATGCACGACATGCCGGCCGTCACGCAGCTCGTGCACGACGCGGGTGGCCTGATGCTGTGGGATCTCGCGCACTCGGCCGGCGCGGTGCCGGTCGACCTGAACGGCGCACGTGTGGACGGCGCGGTCGGCTGCACGTACAAGTACCTGAACGGCGGCCCCGGGTCGCCCGCCTTCGTGTGGGTGCCGCAGCGCCATCACGCGCACTTCTCGCAGCCGCTGTCCGGCTGGTGGGGCCACCGCGCACCGTTCGCGATGCAGCCGGGCTTCGCGCCCGATCCGGGCATCGCGCGCTTCCTGTGCGGCACGCAGCCGATCGTGTCGATGTCGATGGTCGAATGCGGGCTCGACGTGTTCCTGCAGACCGACATGCAGACGATCCGCCGCAAGTCGCTTGCGCTGACCGATGCGTTCATCGCGCTCGTCGAAGCACGCTGCGCGGGCCTGTCGCTGAAGCTCGTCACGCCGCGCGCGCATCACCAGCGCGGCTCGCAGGCCAGCTTCGAGCATCCGCACGGCTACGAAGTGATGCAGGCGCTGATCGCGCGCGGCGTGATCGGCGACTACCGCGAGCCCTACGTGCTGCGCTTCGGCTTCACGCCGCTCTATACGCGCTTCGCCGACGTGTGGGATGCCGTCGAGACGCTGCGCGACATCCTCGCCACCGACGCGTGGAAGGCGCCCGAGTTCGCCGAACGCGGCGCGGTGACCTGATCGGCCTTGCCCGGCGCGCGCGAGCCGCGCGCCGCGCCCCCGTCATTCAAATCTGGAGAGAGTCGTGAATTCTGGTCATATGCAGCCACCCGGCGAAGACGCGCCGGCGGGCTGCCCGTTCTCGGGCGCACGCGCCGCGCATTCGGCACCCGCGGCCCAGGCCGCGCACGAAGCGTCGCACGTGCCCGGCGATGCCGGCTGGCACAACGCGCAGCTCGATTTCTCGAAGTCGATGAGCTACGGCGACTACCTGTCGCTGAATTCGATCCTCGACGCGCAGCATCCGCTGTCGCCCGATCACAACGAGATGCTGTTCATCATCCAGCATCAGACGAGCGAGCTGTGGATGAAGCTCGCGCTGTTCGAGTTGCGCGGCGCCCTCGACGCGGTGCGCACCGACGCGTTGCCGCCCGCATTCAAGATGCTCGCGCGCGTGTCGCGGATTCTCGAGCAGCTCGTGCAGGCGTGGAGCGTGCTGTCGACGATGACGCCGTCCGAATATTCGGCGATGCGCCCGTATCTCGGGCAGTCGTCGGGCTTCCAGTCGTACCAGTACCGGCAGCTCGAATTCCTGCTCGGCAACAAGAACGTGCAGATGCTGCAGCCGCATGCGCACCGGCCCGACATCCTCGAACAGGTGCGTGCGACGCTCGAAGCGCCGTCGTTCTACGACGAAGTCGTGCGCCTGCTCGCGCGGCGCGGCTTCCCGATCGCGGCGGAGCGGCTGGAACGCGACTGGACGCAGCCGACCCGCCATGACGAGACGGTCGAAGCCGCGTGGCTCGAGGTGTACCGTCACCCGCAGCAGCACTGGGAGCTCTACGAGATGGCCGAGGAACTCGTCGATCTCGAGGATGCGTTCCGCCAGTGGCGCTTCCGTCACGTGACGACCGTCGAGCGCATCATCGGCTTCAAGCAGGGCACGGGCGGCACCAGCGGCGCGCCGTACCTGCGCAAGATGCTCGACGTCGTGCTGTTCCCGGAGCTCTGGCACGTGCGCACCACGCTGTAACACGACTCGCCCCCGAGCCCGCCGTCACGACGATGTGCGGGCCAGTTCCTCCCCTTCGCGCGGCTGCACGGCCGCGCGCGACAGTCGCGGGATATGCCGTCGCACGACGAGCAGCGCGACGCACACAATCCCCATCGCGATCGCCAGCATCGTCAGATAGGCCGTGGCGCCGCCCGTGGTGATCACGACCGCGCCCGCGAATGCGCTGAGGATCGCGCCGAGCCGGCCGAACGCGAGCGCACTCGCGGTGCCCGTCGCGCGCACCGCTGTCGGGTAGATGTACGCACAGAGCGCGTACATCGTCGACTGCACCGCATTGACGAACAACCCGTGCAGGCCGAGCCCGACGATCAGCCAGCCCGTGTGGCGGCTCGCATCGACACCCATCAGCCACACCGCGCTCACCGCGCCGCCGATGCTGCACAGCACGAGCGGCCAGCGCGACCCCGCATGCGCGATCGTCCACGCGCACAGCAGCGCACCGATCACGCCGCCGAGGTTGTATGCGGTGAGCCCCGACCCCGCGACCGACACGCTCAGCCCGCTCGCCGCCAGCATCGTCGGCAGCCAGCTGAACGCCGCATACACGGCGAGCAGGCACATGAAGAATGCGCACCACAGTGCGATCGTGTCGCGCGCCTGGCCGCTCGCGAACAGCGCGCCGAAGCCGCCACGGCCGCCTGCCGCGCGTGCATCTCTCATATCAGTGA